>NZ_LWFX01000563.1:0-875 GCF_001635175.1 Alcanivorax sp. HI0083
CCCCGGCGATAGCGTTGAAGCCGGCGATGCGGTGATTACACTGGAAGCCATGAAAATGGAGCACACCCTGCGCGCCACCGTACCCGGCACGGTGAACGGCTTTGCCGTCGCCGCTGGCGACAGTGTCAGCGAAGGCACGGTGCTGGTGGAATTCACCGCCGCTGACAGCCACGCGGATACCGACAGCAAGGGAGAGACAGAATGAGCGAGCCTCTCTGGCAACCCGATGACAGCATCCAGCACACCCACCTGGCCGCTTTCTGGCAACAGGCACGCACCAACAGTGGTCTGCCTTTAACGGATTATCAGGCCCTGCATCGCTGGTCTGTGGAGCAACCGGACGCCTTCTGGCAACAGGTCTGGGATCATTGCGGTGTGGTCGGCCGGCCCGGCGATACCGTGCTGACGCCAGGGGAACGCTTTCAGGACGCCCGCTGGTTTGCCCACGGCGAACTCAATTACGCGGAAAACCTGCTCAAACGTAACGACACTCACACCGCCGTCGTCAGCGTGCTGGAAGATGGCAGCCGCAGTGTCATCAGCTATGCACAACTGCGGGTGGCCGCCGGCAAAGTGGCCGCCCAACTGCTAGCGGCCGGCATTCAACCCGGAGACCGGGTAGCGGGCTTTATGCCCAACCGCACCGAAACCCTGATCGCGGCCCTGGGCGCCGCCTGGATCGGTGCTGTCTGGTCCTCCTGCTCCCCGGATTTCGGGGTTTCCGGGGTGCTGGATCGTTTCGGACAGATCGAACCCAAGGTGCTGCTGGCCTGTGATGGCTATCACTACAACGGCAAGTGGATCGATCTCGGCGAGCGTATAGACGCATTGCATGAGGCCTTGAAACCGGAATTATTGATTGTGGTACCCGGCCG
>NZ_LWFX01000564.1:0-349 GCF_001635175.1 Alcanivorax sp. HI0083
TACACATCAGGCCAAGTCGGTGTTGATCCAACTACCGGTGAAATCAAGTGGTTCTATCAACATACACCTAACGATGCCTGGGATTTCTCGGGTAATAACGAAATCGTTCTCTTTGACTACAAGGACAAGAAAGGCAAGAAACATAAAGCCGGCGCTCACGCTGACCGCAATGGTTTCTTCTATGTGACCGACCGTGCTAACGGTAAACTTCTCAATGCATTCCCATTCGTAGACGGTATTACTTGGGCTAAAGGTATTGATCTGGATACCGGTCGCCCCATTGAAGTCGATGGCCAACGTCCTGCACGTCTCAAGGATGGTGAAACTCGATCCCCAGCAGTTGAGGTTT
>NZ_LWFX01000565.1:0-628 GCF_001635175.1 Alcanivorax sp. HI0083
TCGGTGTCCGTGGTTTCAGCTGGATCATTTGGGAAGTCGTCCTCGCCATCGACCACGCCATCTTCGTCACGATCCGGATCGAAGGGCGCGTCGTCCTCCTCATTGAGCAGGCCATCGCCATCAATATCANCATCACTGCTGTCCGGCATGCCATCCTGATCGATATCACTTTCGGTTTCTGCCGGCTCGATAACCGTGGTGGTGTTCTCGGCAGTAGACGTATCCGCGTCCACGCCGGTATCTGCCGTTTCTTCAGCCACCACACTGGCTACCTGGGATACGGTCTTGTTGGAACCGGGGATAGTGAGTGAAGAAGGATCCTGGGTGACCTTTGCTGCCACATCCGCGATGTTGGCAAAGGTGGCAATGGCTTCACCCTCGCTCTGCCCATCCACCTGACCATCGTTGAGGTCTTCGGACAGGGCCGCGAACATGGAGTCCGCCGTTTCGGTGCTGTTCGGGTTCTCGGTCTTGGCAGCCTCCGCCATGTCGGCCATCAGCGCCGCCACTGCCTCCACCGCTGTGCGTAGTTTTACAACCTTCTCCTGGTCATCCTGATCGCTGGTAATCAGCGGCGGGGAAGACAGCAGGTCCACGCTGTCGTCCAGCAGGCCAAAGCCGAACTGGC
>NZ_LWFX01000566.1:0-427 GCF_001635175.1 Alcanivorax sp. HI0083
TCCCAGTGGCATGCATGCGTTGCAGAATCAGGAAATGAGCTGGTTGATTCCCTTTCCGCCATTGAATGCGTAAATAGAGACGCAGAATGCGGCATGCGACACGCAACACGGAAAAGCAAAATCGTCGTAACCCCCGGGCATTAGAAGCGTGGGTGCGGCATTGAAGAGATGAATAGACCTGTATCGCGTTGTTGCGTTGAGCGTGACGCGTGCAGCGAAAACGGAGTTTTTTTATGGCCGAAGAAACAACCCGCCTGCGTTTGCGTACGCTCACCGAAGACGATTACCCGGCGCTGGCGCGCCTTATGGATCAGGTCTATCACGATATTGGTGGGGCCTGGCCGGAAGACACCATCAAGACCCTGATCCGCATTTTTCAGGCCGGGCAGCTGGTCATTGAGGATAACGGCGAGCTGGTGGCCACGGC
>NZ_LWFX01000567.1:0-376 GCF_001635175.1 Alcanivorax sp. HI0083
CCAGCGTCAGCACTGCTCCCCCGGTTTCCTGGTTAGCTTGTTCTATCGCCTTGCGTACTTGTTGATGACTGATCCCATGGCTGGCGAGTTTGACCGGGTCAGGGACTACCTGATACTCACGTACCATGCCGCCTATGGTTGCCACTTCTGCAACGTCAGGCAGAGTCTGCAGCTCGTATTTTAGAAACCAGTCCTGTATCGAGGTTAGCTGCGATAGATCATGCTGGCCGGTGCGATCGATCAATGCGTACTGATAAATCCAGCCGACACCGGTAGCGTCTGGCCCAAGTGATGGTCGTGCTGTACGCGGCAATTCAGACTGGACCTGACTAAGGTATTCCAACACCCGTGAGCGTGCCCAATACAAGTCGGTACC
>NZ_LWFX01000568.1:0-341 GCF_001635175.1 Alcanivorax sp. HI0083
CGGGCGACAGGGAATTCTTCACCACCAGCTCCATACAGCGATCAACATAGACCCGTGCAATCTGGATTTCAGAACGCATCTCGGCCAATTCAAAGCGGGTGTTCTGGAATGCCGCCACCGGCTTGCCAAACGCCTGGCGCTGTTTCACATATTCCACGGTGGTTGCCAGCGCATGCTCGGCAGCCGACGAACAGATGATGGCGATCATCATCCGCTCCCAGGCCAGCTCCTTCATCAAGGCAATGAAACCCATGCCCTCGGCACCCAGCAGGTTTTCCTTGGGCACCTTGACGTTGTCGAAGAACAACTCGCAGGTGTCCTGCCCGCGCATGCCGACTTTC
>NZ_LWFX01000569.1:0-697 GCF_001635175.1 Alcanivorax sp. HI0083
GTTGGCGCTGGTGCAGGCGCTTGCCAGTGCGTCGCGGGGAGAGCGGGGGTGTCTGGCCTATGAGGTATACCTGCAGGCGGATGCGCCCAGGGTGATTATGGTGTGGCAGCAGTGGTCGAACCTGGATGCGCTGGAAATCCATTTTGGCTCCGAGCATGTGGACGCCTTTCTCGATGCCATTCCCGACATGATTGATGGCGATGTCACCTCGGCTCGCTTTGATGTGTCCAGCATGGATGGCGACCCCATTGTCGAGGACGTCAGCGAGATCGCCCCTGTGGTGCTGGCGGATAACATCACTCTGCATTAACGCCCCGGTCGGCGCTCTGCGTGTTCGTTCATTGATTCCTTTTCGCTCACCGCGTTGTCCTGCGCCGCTTCCTGTCGGTGTTGTGTCGTGGTTGGCCAGTGTCTCCCGTCGTGCTCTGCGTTACTCTGTCTGGCTCAGGCAAGGTCTGGCTTTCGCTGTGCCTTGGCAAGGTTGTGCAGGAGTGCCCATGAAAACCCGTATCGACTCCGTCGAAGACATTATTCGCAGCTTCTCCGAGCAGGGTTACATTTGCAGCGAGCGCATTGCGCTGGCGGTGTACCTGGCGGCGCAGCTACACAAGCCGGTGCTGGTGGAAGGCCCGCCGGGGGTGGGCAAAACCGAGCTGGCAAAAGCGGCCGCCGCCTTTCTGGAAGCGCCGCTGATTCG
>NZ_LWFX01000570.1:0-376 GCF_001635175.1 Alcanivorax sp. HI0083
GCGATGTCACCTCGGCTCGCTTTGATGTGTCCAGCATGGATGGCGACCCCATTGTCGAGGACGTCAGCGAGATCGCCCCTGTGGTGCTGGCGGATAACATCACTCTGCATTAACGCCCCGGTCGGCGCTCTGCGTGTTCGTTCATTGATTCCTTTTCGCTCACCGCGTTGTCCTGCGCCGCTTCCTGTCGGTGTTGTGTCGTGGTTGGCCAGTGTCTCCCGTCGTGCTCTGCGTTACTCTGTCTGGCTCAGGCAAGGTCTGGCTTTCGCTGTGCCTTGGCAAGGTTGTGCAGGAGTGCCCATGAAAACCCGTATCGACTCCGTCGAAGACATTATTCGCAGCTTCTCCGAGCAGGGTTACATTTGCAGCGAGCGCA
>NZ_LWFX01000571.1:0-312 GCF_001635175.1 Alcanivorax sp. HI0083
CCTGCTGGATGGCGACAATGTGCGCCACGGCCTGAACAAGAACCTGGGTATGAGTGATGAAGACCGCACCGAGAACATTCGCCGGGTGTCTGAAGTGGCCAAATTGATGGTGGATGCCGGTTTGATTGTGGTAACGGCCTTTATCAGCCCGTTCCGCGCCGATCGCGATGCGGCCCGTGAGTTGTTCGAAGACGGTGAGTTTGTGGAAGTATTTGTGGATGCGCCGCTTGAAGAGTGTGAGAAGCGCGATCCCAAAGGGCTGTACCAGAAAGCGCGCCAGGGCATTATCAAGGAATTCACCGGTATCGATAG
>NZ_LWFX01000572.1:0-636 GCF_001635175.1 Alcanivorax sp. HI0083
AGGGTGGAAACGCTGGCGGATTTATCCGATGCCCTTTTTGCTGCGGGAGTGTTGCCTTATTACCTGCATCAGCTGGATGCAGTGCAGGGAGCAGCCCATTTTGCCGTGCCCGATGCCATTGCCCGGGAGCTGCATGCGGACTTGCGTGCGCGCCTGCCGGGCTTTCTGGTGCCAAGGCTGACTCGGGAAGAGCCGGGAGAGCCCGCTAAAACGGTGCTGGCCGGTTAAGAGGCGCGGTCCGCAAGCCCTTTCTGAGGAATGTGGCACAGCGTTTACAGAATTGTAGCGGTATCGTAAAGTCGTGTGACACAGGACGCATAAATAACAAGAACTAATACCAAATAACTAGGTAGCCTGGATGCCGCCAAGATAAGGATTATCTTCATGGAGCAACCAGCCCAGACAGTGCGATTGAAACTGCCCGAGCAGGATTTGCCGCACCTGACACTTGGCGCTGATCAGCCGAAGAAGCTGGAGCAGTGGGTGGAGTCTCTTCCGATCATGAATATGGGAGAAACGGCTCGACAGCTGTACCAGTTTATTCAGGAGCTTAATCGGCTGCAGATTGATTCCAAACTCCGCTTTCAGTTACTGGAAGTCGTGCGCCCGTCTATTCTTCATGTCAGCGATTCGCTG
>NZ_LWFX01000573.1:0-8576 GCF_001635175.1 Alcanivorax sp. HI0083
AGCAGCTTGAGAAAGCTAGCTCTGTAGATGTTGCTGGGTTGAGCTACGCAGTTCAGAGCTCTTCAGTGGAGCTGCAGAAATACGATGCTGACCCAAACAATGCTTCGGAGGATCCTGGATTTTGGAATATCGATCTTTATGTGGAAAAGTTTCTCCTGACCTTTAATGATGACGCTAATCAAACCGTTGATCTTGATTTTGAAAGTGAATTCAAGGGAGATCTTTGGGAAGATGGAACGATGCGCTTCGACGTTGACACAACGCCTGGAAGCGAGCAGCTTTTCTGGGCCCAAGATGGAAATAAACTGACTTTGTCAGAAACTCTGGGTGGTGAAGTTGTTGTAGAGTTTATTGTGACTGAAGGCGCTGGAGTGATTTACGCTTTAGATGCTGAATTCGAAGAAAATGACCCAGGATCTCCTACTTGTGGGGATGGAACACAAACCTGCTACGGCGACTTTTTCGACAGTGGCACATTGATGGGTATCCGCCAGAGCTCCGTTCAGTAATGTTGCTATGACGTATAATCGAGTGGACCATTTTGGTTCGCTCGATTATTTATCCCTTCCTAATACCGCGTCTCCGCCATTCCCGAAAACTGCTTGGCCAGATAGGTGGCGTAGTTGTCGGTCATGCCGGCGAGAAAATCCAGCGCCCGCATGATGCATTGATAAATTCTTTCCTGTTCCGGTAATTGCTCCAGGTTTTCCGGAAAACTGTGGCGGCCAATCAGATCAATGATGCGTTCGTGGCGGTAATTGTTGTATGTGCTTTTTGTGCTGTTGCAGGCATGGGATACGGCGGCTTCTATCAAACCATCCAGTAATGCGCCCATCACTTCAAAGGCGCCGATTTCCAGTTCGATCTTGCGGGGATGTTCAAAGACTTTTGAGCGGGCCAGCTGTTTGGCATTTTCAACCACATCGCGCACGGCGGGTTCGCAGTGGCTGATTAGATCCCCTTCCATTCTCCCGCGTAACAAAGGTTCGTGATTGGCTACAAAAGCCTCGACCCCTGCTTCAATAAACCGCTCGATGATCTTGCCGCGCAGTAGTGCCGCCTTGCGGCCGTCGCGCAGGTCCGAGTGAATCAGGTCGCGCACTTCCGTGGTGTCGGGCAGGGCCGGTTGCAGCAGGGCATAGACTTCATCCCAGTGCAGCAGGTCCATTTCCAGGCCGTCTTCCAGATCAATGATGGCATAACAAAAGTCGTCGGCGGCTTCCATCAGGTAGGCGAGTGGGTGGCGACAATAACGGCCGGTTGTCTGCGCGAGAAGACCTGTGGCCTCGGCCACTTCGCGGAAGGCGGTCGCTTCTGAGACAAAGGCGCTGTATTTGCCTGGCTTGCTGCTGGCGGCGCCCGCATCAGCAGACAGCCACGGATACTTAAGAAATGTGGCCAGGGTGGCGTAGGTGAGCCGCATGCCTCCGTCGTACTGGTGGTACTCACTTTTGGTGAGGATGCGAAATCCCTGGGCGTTGCCTTCGAAAAAGGTCAGGTCGGTTTGCTGGTGGGCGGGAAGCATGTCGAGAAAATGTTGCCCCCGTTCCTGAAACCAGGCGCGAATGGCGCGCTCACCGGTGTGGCCAAAGGGCGGGTTGCCGATGTCGTGGGCCAGACAGGCGGACTGAACAATATCGCCGAAATCGGTGGCGCTGACGGTGTCGGGTAGCAGCTGGCGCTGTTGCAGGCGTTCTCCCACGCGAATACCAAGCGTGCGCCCCACGCAGGAAACTTCCAGCGAGTGGGTCAGGCGATTGTGCACGTGGTCATTGGTGGCCAGCGGATGGACCTGGGTCTTGCGGGCCAGCCGCCGGAAGGCGCCAGAAAAAATGATCTTGTCGTGGTCGCGCAGAAACGCGGTACGGCCACTTTCATCCTTGGCGCTGCGTCCGCCCAGGCGGGCCTTGTTCAGTAACTGATGCCAATCCATGGGGTTCCCCGCTACATGCTTGCAGGCCACATGCTACACGCAGGCTAACCTTGCATGCGACGACTTTGTGCCACACCCTCTGTGCATATTGTATCTCTCGTTGCGAATTTTCGGAGGCATTTATGAATCTGGATAAACCGCTACTGATGTTGGTGACCAGCGCATCGCAAATGGGGCAGGGCCAGCAGACTGGCCTGTGGCTGGAAGAATTCGCCGTGCCGTATTTGTTGTTCCGGGAAAACAATATTCCGGTGGTGGTCGCGAGCCCGAAAGGGGGCAAGATCCCGGTGGACCCCAACTCGGTGCCGGATGACAGTGAGAAAGAGGCCTGGGCTGACGCCATTACGGCCTTGCAGGATACCCGTGAACTGGAGGCCGTCTGGGAAGATGGCTACTGCGGAGTCTTTGTACCCGGCGGCCATGGCGCCATGTTCGATATGCCGGACAACCCGCTGGTGGCGGCGGTCATGGAGCGTACCTGGGCACAGGGCGGCCTGTTAGGCGCGGTATGCCATGGCCCGGCAGCACTGGTGGGCCTGCGCAACGAAGAGCGCGCACCACTGGTGCAGAACAAGACGCTGGCCTGCTTTACCAATAGCGAAGAGCGGGAAGTGGGGCTGGATGAGATCATGCCGTTTCTGTTGGCCACCCGGCTTGAGGAGCTGGGTGCCCGTCTGGATCTGGCGGAGGATTTTACCCCCCATGCGGTCACTGACGGCAAGCTGGTCACCGGGCAGAACCCACAATCCAGCCGCGTGGTGGCCGAGGCGGTGATTGCACAGCTCTATAGCGAGTAGCGCCTGGCGGTAGGCACGCTATCCTCGCAGTGCGTCAGGGCTTGCCGTATTGTTAGGCTCAGCCTTGGTGGTGGGTTGTGGTTGCCACTCCCTGCGGGCGCCTTATTATTCATGTCTGGATTTATCGTCAGGAGAGATCATGGGGATTTATGATTACAGCGCCACCACCTTGAGTGGTGAAGAAAAATCCTTGTCCGAGTTTCAGGGCAAGGTGTTGCTGATCGTCAATACGGCCAGCAAATGCGGGTTCACTCCCCAGTTTGAAGGGCTCGAAGGGCTGTATGACGATCTCAAGGACAGGGGGCTGGAGATTCTCGGTTTCCCGTGCAATCAGTTTGGCAAACAGGAGCCTGGTGGGGCTGAAGAAATTGGTGCTTTTTGCCAGAAGAACTATGGTGTCAGCTTTACCATGTTCGACAAGATTGATGTGAACGGTGACAACGCGCATCCGCTCTATCTCTTCCTCAAGAAGGAAGCGCCGGGCGTGCTGGGCAGCAAGGGTATCAAGTGGAATTTCACCAAGTTCCTGGTCAACAAGGACGGCAAGGTGGTGAAGCGCTATGCGCCCACGGACAAACCGGAGTCGATCAGGAAAGACGTCGAATCTCTGCTGTAGGGCGCGTGCTGGCCCTGATTGTTAATGGCTCCCTTCTCGCGTGGAATCGGGGGCCGTTTTCTTTTTCTTGTCCTGGTCGTAATGCCACTTGATGGCGAAGAACATGCCCGTGCCAAACACGGCCAGCTTGAAGACAAGAAAAATGATAGGAACCCAATGAAACATGTCGGGTATCTCCAGCCCTTTGACCTGACAAGGAGAGGCATGACGCAAAATGCCACGGGTTCTCTCCATTTATGCCGATAGATTCTAGGCCAGGCCAACAAGCCTTCGATATTGGACATAGTGTCTCAGGACGTTATGTCGTAGTGGACGGATCAATCCGGTTTTTTGCGTTCCAACATTTCAAAGATCATCATTCCGATGAGCATGGCAGCTACGAACACCACGGCCTTGAGACTGCCCGTGCCGAGGGCCACCAGCGCCGGGCCCGGGCAGAAGCCGGCCAGCCCCCAGCCCACACCGAAGCCCAGCGCCCCGAGTACCAGACGCTTGTCCAGCTTGCGGTTGGTGGGCACCTGAAAGCTGTCACCAAACAGGGGAGCGGATCGCTGCCGGGTCAGGTAGAAACCGATGGCCGATACCGCAATAGCGCCACCCATCACCAGGGCCAGGGACGGGTCCCAGTTACCGGTGATATCCAGAAAGGCCAGCACCTTGGCCGGGTTGGCCATGCCGGCGAGCAACAGGCCGAGGCCAAAAATCAGGCCGGCCGCAAAAGCGGTGATATGACTGCGATGCATTATCCCCCTCCCAGCAGATGGCGAACCACAAAGACGGTGATGAAGCCGCTGGCCATGAAGGCGACAGTGGCTGCCAGGGAACGGGGGGACAGGCGCGATATGCCGCACACGCCGTGGCCACTGGTACACCCGGCGCCGTAGCGAGTGCTTATGCCCACCACCAGGCCGGCCACGATCAGAAGCGGGAGGTCGGCATCGATTACCATTGCGGGCAAGTTCCCGGCCAGTGCCCAGACGGTGGGGGCGATGAACATGCCGAGGATAAAGGCAATTCGCCAGCCCCGGTCCTGCGTTGCCGGGCGCAACAGGCCGCCAACAATGCCGCTGATACCGGCGATGCGACCGTTAGTGTGCAATAGCAACAGGGCGGCCAGGCCGATCAAGGCGCCGCCGGCCAGGGAGGACCAGGGGGTGAGGGCGTTCCAGTCGATGCTCATGGGGTGTCGCCGCAGAAGCGCTGATACAACACTTCCAGTACGGCCAGGGCGTCCGGGTTGGCCACCTGGTAGAACACCTGCTTGCCTTCCCGGCGACTACTGACCAGCCCTTCGCGACGCAAAATGCCCAGTTGCTGGGAAAGAGAGGGTTGGTAAACACCCACCAGGGGCTCCAGTTCACTGACACTGCGTTCGCCTTCAGCAAGGCGGCATAGCAGCATCAGCCGGTCCGGATGGGACAGGGCCTTGAGTAGTTGGCTGGCTTGGAGGGCATTGTCACGCAGGGTATCGGGGTTAATCGCAATCATGAAACGGGTCCAACAATATATAATTAAGTAAAAAATATATTGATGAGACGTAGACCTCAAGTCTTTTTTGAATTTTGTTCATAAAATGCAGGCTGAGTCAGCTGATGGGCGCGGTGAAAGGCAGCACCCCGTAATAGACCGCGAAGAAATGGCAGATACTGCCGCCCATGACGAACAGGTGCCAGATGGCGTGGTTGAAGGGAATAAAGCGGTCCGCCAGGTAGAAGATCACGCCCACGGTATAGGTGATGCCGCCGGCCAGGATCAGCCAGAAGCCGATGTCATTGAGTTTGCTGGTCAGGTCGTTGGAGGCCACCAGAATCAGCCAGCCCATGGCCAGGTAAATACCCACGCGCATCAGCTTGAAGCGGTGCCCGTACAGGGCCTTCAGGGCGATGCCAGTGAGCGCCAGCGCCCAGATCACGGCAAACAGAATCCAGCCGGTTTGGCCGCGCAGATTGACCAGCAGGAAGGGAGTGTAAGTGCCCGCAATCAGGCCATAGATCGCACAGTGGTCCAGCATCTTGAAGGCGGCGCGCCACTTCGGGTTGCGCAGGCTGTGATAGAGCGCGCTGGCGCTGTAGAGCAGGATCAGGCTGGCGCCGAAAATACTGAAGCTGACAATTTTCCAGGGGTCGCCCAGCAGGCTGGCCGACACCACCAGGATTACCGTGCCGGCGATGCTCATGGCCGCGCCAATGCCATGAGTCAGGCCATTCAACCACTCTTCCAGAATCGAATAAGGAGGTTCCGGATTGGGGGCTACAGCCATTGGCGGTCTACTTTCGGTTAACGGATGAGGTTGCATCATGCCGAGACGTCGACCCGGGTGTAAAGCGCCAAATCGGACAGATCGGCAGATTGATTTTTCCTATGTGCGCGATAACGCAAATGCCTTGCCAGTCCAGGAACGTCTGTGGCGGTACCGCGTCTGATTATGTAGAAACAAGCGTTGTAGCAACAAGAAGAGAGGGCCGAAAGGGCGTCGCCATTGAAATGCGCTTGGCGAACCCAATGGTGTTAGGGAGTACGTTTCCCGGCAATCAACGGGAGCGCCCTTGGCTCTGCTGGCAAGGACAATACTGGAAAAGGAGGCACTCCATGATTGAACACAACAAGCAGGTCGCTGAAGAACTGAGCAAGCTATTGGCCGAGAGTTACACCCTCTATCTCAAGACGCACAAGTATCACTGGAATGTGACCGGCCCCATGTTCCACAGTCTGCATCTGCTGTTCGAGCAGCAATACATCGAGCTGGCGGAGGCGGTGGACACCATTGCCGAGCGTATCCGCGCGCTGGGCTGGAAGGCGCCGGGCAGCTATGCCGAGTTTGCCAAGCTCTCCACGGTGCAGGACGCCACCGGCGACCCGGATGCGTCCGGCATGATCAAGGAGCTGGCAGAAGACCACCGTCGGGTGGCGGAGCGTGCCAACCGGGTATTGAAGCTGGCGGGCGAGCATGAAGATGAAGGCTCTGGTGCGGTGGCCAGTGATCGTATTGAAATTCACGAAAAGTCTGCCTGGATGTTGTCTGCCCATCTGGGCTGATCGCGCCTCGGCGCACGCATTTTCTTAACCCATGACCCGGGCCGACATTCGTCGGCCCTTTTTTGTGCTGGATCTTTTCCTGGCAAGGGCGGCTCCCTGAGCCCTCGTCTGATAAGGTCAAAATTCTGCAGTTGGTGAAAAAGCTGCACCTGATACGGCCGTACCTGTGCGACAATTGGTACTAACAAGTACCGTTTAGATCGGGGAGAACACGATGAAACGTTTTTGGATGGCCCTTGGCCTGACGCTGGCCCTGTGGGGCTGTGGTGAGGAACCGCAGGCGGAGGCCCCGATGCCGCAACCGGTGAAGTTGCAAACCGTGAATGGTGGCGACGGCACGTTGCGCCACTACCCGGGCAAGGTGGTCGCCACGGAAGGGTCCGAGCTGGCTTTTCGGGTGTCCGGCCAGATGGAGCGTTTCCCGGTGCGGGCCGGGGAACAGGTGAAGAAAGGGCAGTTGCTGGCGGCGTTGGACCCAGCGGATTTCAACAATCAGCTGGCCGACCGCCAGGCCCAGTATGATCTGGCCGAGAGCCAGTATCAGCGTGGTATCAGCCTGCGTGACCGTGGGGTGATTTCCGAAGCCCAGTTTGATGAGATCCAGGCCAAGCGGCGCCAGGCCCAGGCCGCCTTGAGCCTGGCCCGCGACAATGTGAACTACACGCGCCTGAAAGCCCCTTACGGTGGCACGGTGGCCCGTACCGAAGTGGAGAACTACCAGTTCGTGCAGGCCAAGCAGCCGATTCTCTACCTGCAGGGCGACAAGAACATTGATATCGAATTTGCCGTCTCCGAGCGCTTCTTTACCAACCTGCGCAAGGACGGTGAGGACTACCAGCCGGATGTGCGCTTTGAAGGGGCTCCGAATACCACCTTCAAGGCCAGCTACAAGGAGCACGAAGCCAGTGCCGGGGATCGCACCCAGACCTACATCATTACCCTGACCATGCCCAACCCTGAAGGCATCATGGTGCTGCCGGGCATGAGTGTGGATGTGGTGATTGATCTCAGCCAGATCATGCGGGCCACGGACGCCTTGCCGGAAGTGCCGGCCGCGGCGGTGTTCAGCCCGGATGGCAAGGATGGCGCCCATGTGTGGAAGCACCAGGACGATGGCACCGTGAGCGCCGTGCCGGTGACGCTCGGTGAAGTGGTCGGTGGCGGCGTTCAGGTCACGGCCGGGCTGGAGCCGGGTGACCGGATTGTGGTGGCCGGCGTTCACCGCCTGAAAGAAGGGCAAGCCGTTCGCGAGCTGGTGAAAGAGCGGGGCCTGTAAATGAATATTGCCGAGTACAGTATTCGCCACAAGGTGGTGAGCTGGTTATTCACGCTGATTCTGCTGGTCGGCGGGGTGGTGAGTTTTACTCGCCTGGGGCAACTGGAAGACCCGGAGTTCACCCTGAAGATCGCCATGGTGATCACGAATTACGCGGGCGCGTCGCCCCGGCAGGTGGAAGAGGAAGTGACGCTGCCGGTGGAAAAAGCCATTCAGAGCCTGCCCTATGTAAAGAATGTTACCTCCATTTCCAGCAATGGCCTGTCTCAGGTGCAGGTGGAAATGAAACCGGAATACCGGGCCAGCCAGCTCAAGCAAATCTGGGATGAGCTGCGCCACAAGATGACCGACCTGCAGGGCCAGCTTCCCCCGGGGGCCGGGACCATTCAGGTGATTGATGATTTCGGTGATGTGTACGGCATTCTGCTGGCGGTGACCGGCGAAGGCTATTCCTACCAGGATATGAAGGACTATGCCGACTACCTGACCCGCGAACTGGTGCTGGTTGAGGGCGTCGGCAAGGTCACCATTGGCGGTCAGCGTCAGGAGCAGGTGCTGGTGGAAATTTCCCGTACCCGGCTGGCATCGCTGGGCATCAGCCCGGACCGGATCTTTGGCCTGCTGCAGACCCAGAATACGGTGAATCCGGCGGGCAAGGTACGGGTGGGTGATGAATACATCCGTATTTATCCCACGGGTGAATTTCCTTCTGTGCAGAGCATGGGGGATTTGCTGATTTCTGAGCCCGGTGCCAGCGAGCTGGTCTACCTGCGCGACGTGGCCACCATCGAACGTGGCTATGCGGAAGTGCCCAACCATCTGTACCGCTTTAATGCCGGTCCGGCGCTGACCATGGGCATTTCTTTTGCCTCCGGCGTGAACGTGGTGGACGTGGGGGGCCGGGTGGATCAGCGCCTG
>NZ_LWFX01000574.1:0-337 GCF_001635175.1 Alcanivorax sp. HI0083
ATCAGCTGAGCGTCTTTCTTCTGATCACCACTCAGGCTGGCGAGGAATTTTTCCGTCCCGGAACGGGCAATCGTACCCAGGTTATCCACTACCTCATCCTGGCCCATGCCAATGCCGTTGTCGGTAATGGTCAACGTGCCCGCGTCCTTGTCCACTTGCAGGGTAATGCGGGGTTCACCACCTTGCTCCAGCAACGCAGGATTATCCAGCGCCTGGAAACGTAACTTGTCGCACGCATCCGACGCATTGGAAATCAGCTCCCGCAAAAAGATTTCCCGGTTGCTGTAGAGAGAATGAATCATCAAGTGAAGAAGACGGGATACTTCTGCCTGAAATC
>NZ_LWFX01000575.1:0-301 GCF_001635175.1 Alcanivorax sp. HI0083
TCGGCGAAATTGCCGGCGTGGTAGCTGTGGCGGTAGGACAACATGACATACATCCAGAATGAGCTGAAAGCGGCAGTGTAGGACAACCAGCCCTTATGGCAATAAAAAACCGCCCCGAGGGGCGGTTTACATTCCTGGCTTCTTGGCGGGGATCCTCTATCTGGACACTCTTTTGCCTGTGCCAGCCAAGCCTGATTTGGCCATGGGCTCCATGCCACCCACCTCGTCTTCGCCATCGCCTTCATACAACGGGAAAGAACCTTCCGTACGAGAGATGACCACATCGTCAAGTACCCAGCCA
>NZ_LWFX01000576.1:0-1230 GCF_001635175.1 Alcanivorax sp. HI0083
CGGCGCTCCCAGTCGAAAATGCCGATCACGGTATCCACTTTCAAATCATTGATATAAACAATATCCATACTCGATCTCTTGGCGTGGCATTCATTGGCGACAGCACCCTGGCGAATGAATCCCATTTCAGGTAATCAGATGTTACGCTTGCAGCGCAGGCAATAACGTCGTGCTGTGTACAATGTCACCCCGTGTATTACACAGCGATGCGAAGGGAGATTATAGCCGGTGCAAGCAGGGACATTACAGGAAGTCTGGTTCTGGTTACTGCCATTGTGCGTGGCCGGCTATCTGATGGGCTCCATTTCCAGTGCCATCCTGGTTTGCCGGCTGTTCGGCTACCCGGACCCGCGCACGGAGGGCTCCAATAACCCCGGGGCCACCAATGTGCTGCGCATCGGCGGCAAACCCGCCGCCGCCCTCACACTACTCGGCGACGTACTCAAAGGGGTGATCCCCGTAGTGCTGGCCCGCTATCTGGATATGGGCCCCTTTGTCGCGGCAATGGTCGGTGCTTTCGCCTTCCTGGGCCACCTGTATCCGGTATTCTTTCACTTTCAGGGCGGTAAAGGCGTGGCCACGGCTTTTGGGTTGCTGTTCGCCCTGCACTGGCCCAGTGGGCTGGTTGCCGGTAGCACCTGGCTGCTGGTCTTTGCGCTTAACCGTATCTCCTCCATCGCCTCACTCAGTGCCTTTGTGGTAGCGCCAGCTTGTATTTTCGCCTGGCTGCCCCAGGCCTTCTGGCCCATGCTGGCCCTGTCTCTGGTGATGATTGCCCGGCACCGCAGCAACCTGCAGAAAATCCTGCGCGGGGAAGAACTGGGGTTCAGGAAGAAAGACTGAGCCGCAGTGTAAAGTTGAAAGTTCAAAGTTGAAAAGCGCGTCAACGCGCCTCGGGTTTTGACAGGCATTGCCCGCGACATTACCCTCATCGCGGGCAGAGCATGGCAAAGCAGGACAGCCTAATCCGCGTTTAAACTTTGAACTTTAAACTTTCAACTGGGTTTACAGCCCCGCCAGCTCAGTTAGCGGCCACCTTGGGCGCACTTTGATCGGCAACTCCGCAGACTCACCCGCCTGCAAACGCAACGCCCCGGCAAAGGCAATCATGGCGCCGTTGTCGGTGCAGTATTGCGGCGCCGGGTAAAACAGTTCCACACCACGCTTGGCCATCTGCTCACCCAGCTTTGCCCGCAGGGAACGGTTGGCACTCACGCCACCCGCCATCAC
>NZ_LWFX01000577.1:0-665 GCF_001635175.1 Alcanivorax sp. HI0083
CTGACCGGGGCTTCAATCTGCTGGGCAAGCCCTTTCAGATTGGTGCGGAATACGAGCAGGCCTTCAACGATACCAGCCGCCGTCGTATCGCGGCCGATGCGGACATGCAGCTCACCGAGAAAACCAGTCTTTACAGCCGTTACGAGATCATCAACAGCCTGAATGGTATCAATACGCTGGACGATGATGTGGAAACACAGCAGTTCACCACAGGTGTGCGTTCTGCGATTACCCGCAATACCGATGTGTATTCCGAGTACCGTTTGCGCGGTGCCGTGGATGGCCGCGATGTGGCCGCAGCCAATGGTGTGAAGTCTGACATCGAGATCGAGCCGGGTCTGACTGTGTCGCCGTCCATGGAGTGGATTCAGACGCTGGACGGACAGACCAATCAGGATGCCACGGCCCTGTCCGTGGGCGCAGAAGACAAACGCAATGAAAACCGCCGGACTCTGGGGCGGGTGGAAACCCGCTTTGGCGATGATCGTGAGTACTACGGGCTGAGTGCGGCCAATATCTGGCGAGTGAATACAGACTGGTCTGCGGTGGTGCGTGATGACCTGCGCCTGCAGTATTTCGATACGGAAGCCAAGGAAGGCGACAACATTGTCACCCTGGGCATGGCCCGCCGTCCGCGTCGGGACAACCGCCACCACATGCTATTC
>NZ_LWFX01000578.1:0-410 GCF_001635175.1 Alcanivorax sp. HI0083
CTTGGCAAGGCCGGGCAACCAGCGGTCTTTCTGTTCCTGGGTGCCGTATTCCGCCAACAGTTCACCCGGGCCGAGAGAGTTGGGCACCATGGCGGTGACGGCGGCGGTGAGTGAGCGGGTGGCAATCTTGCTCATGATGCGGCTTTGCGCATAGGGCGAGAAGGCCTTGCCGCCGTATTCGGTGGGAATGATCAGGCTGAAAAAGCCCTTGTGCTTGAGGAAATCCCAGACCTCTTCGGGCAGGTCTCGCAGTTCGTGGAAGATCTGCCACTCATCAAGCATGTCGCACAATTGCACCACTTCGTTGTCGATGAAGGACTGCTCGTCATCGGTGAGCGTGGTGAACTGAATGTGAGCGAATTTCTCCCAATCCGGTCGACCGGAGAACAGGTCGGCTTCGAACCAGGTGG
>NZ_LWFX01000579.1:0-464 GCF_001635175.1 Alcanivorax sp. HI0083
GGACAAAAAAGTATCCACCGTCATAAACTCGGTTTCGTCATAGCCGCTGATCGCCTGCGCCGGGGCGCTCATGACGCACCACAGCGCCACCATCAACAGGCCAACCCCACGCACCATCAATTCACCAACCGTTCCTTATCGAAGAAGGCTTCAATCAACCACTGGTTATAACCGCCCAGCCGCTCGCCTGCCAGGCGCGCCTGTGCTTCATGATAAATCGGGTGATGCTCCATGCTCTTGGGCATCAACACCTGGGCGGTCCAGGTGGCGCCACGAATCCAGCCATAGTTGAACTTCTGCCACCAGCCATACTTCATGTCGTACTGATCCCGAATACGCGGCGGCAGCTCTGCGGCAGTGATGATTTTCTGCCCCCAGAGTGGTGCGATCATCCAGATGGATTTGGCGTCAAACAGGTCTTCCTTCAATTGCATGGCATTGGGAGTCACCGTCAGCTGCGGGCT
>NZ_LWFX01000580.1:0-778 GCF_001635175.1 Alcanivorax sp. HI0083
ACAACGTACCCGGCAGGCCATGCGCGGCATCAAGAAGATGTTCCGTCAGGATGGGCTGCTGGGCTAACAGGCTGCGCCTTGTGCGCCCCTGCATAAAGAGAGGAAATCACGTGAAGTCGGTGAAGGTGGGTATTGCTGGTCTGGGCACGGTGGGTTCTGGCACCGTGAATGTACTGAAGCGTAACGCGCGGGATATTGCTCGCCGCGTGGGCTGTCCGATTGAAATTACCCATATCGGTGCCCGCCGCGACAACGCGGCCTGTGATACCAGTGATATTCGTCTTTCCCGCGATATTTTTGCGGTGGCGACAGACCCGGATATCGATATTCTGGTAGAGCTGATTGGCGGCATTGATACCGCACGTGAGCTGGTACTTACCGCCATCAAGAACGGCAAGCACGTGGTCACCGCCAACAAGGCGTTGATCGCCGAGCACGGCAACGAAATCTTCCAGGCCGCCCAGGATAATGGCGTGGACGTGGCGTTCGAAGCCTCTGTGGCTGGCGGGATTCCCATCCTCAAGTCCCTGGGTGAAGGTCTGGCCGCGAACCATGTGAACTGGCTGGCGGGCATTATCAATGGCACCGGCAACTTCATCCTCACCGAAATGGAAGAGGGTGGCCGGGCCTTTGATGACGTGTTGGCAGAAGCGCAAGCGCTGGGTTACGCGGAAGCGGACCCCACCTTCGACGTGGAAGGTATTGATGCCGCCCACAAGCTGACCATTCTGGCCTCCATTGCGTTCGGTATTCCACTGCAGTTTTCCAAGGTCTACAC
>NZ_LWFX01000581.1:0-485 GCF_001635175.1 Alcanivorax sp. HI0083
CAGTGCCGGGCGCTGGGTAGGAGTTGTGCTTTTCGGTTGTGCCATGAGTGTTCTCCTGACAAAGAAAAGCCCCGGCACAATGGCCGGGGCTAGAAGTAAGGGAAGGGGATGGAGAGTGAGTGATGCCTAAATGGCATCATGCGGCGCGGCCTGACGACGAGGGTGACTCATCACCGATCTCGAAGAAGTCATTCACCAACGCTTCGATATAGCGTTCAGCTTGCTTGTCGCTGGGGAGTTGGCCGGTAGTGAGCAGTTGCTCACCCAGCCATTCGCCCAACTCACTGACCACTTCATACTCGAAGATGCCGGGGCGCCCACGGGGCTCGAACCAGATGTGGGAGACGGTTTGCCACAGTGGGTCCAGGTATTCGCACGAGGCGATGATCAGCTCGATGCAGCCACTGTCCCAGGTCTCCAGGATGCGGCGACTGCGTCCCGGATCGCCGGGGTGGCACATCAGGCCTTCATGCAGGAACGCGCCC
>NZ_LWFX01000582.1:0-490 GCF_001635175.1 Alcanivorax sp. HI0083
CCGCACCAAGAATATCCCCGGAAGCTTCCCCGGCAATCAGTGCGACCAGCGGTGCGTCCTTGCGCTGTGCCATGTCAGCGGGTGATACCGCGCTCAGAGGCTTTCAGGGAATCGATGAAGATCTGCAGCGCATCCGACGGTTCCATGGCTTCCAGTTCGGCCAGCGCCTGTTCCAATGTGAGCCCCTGGCGGTAGACCACCTTATAGGCCTTGCGCAGGCTGCTAACCACATCTTTGGACCAGCCACGACGGCGCATGCCCTCAAAGTTCATACTGCGGGCGCTGGCCGGGTTGCCGGACACCATCACGTAAGCCGGAATATCTTTCAGCACCAGCGAACAGCCGGAGGTCATGGCGTAGGAGCCAATTTTGCAGAACTGGTGCACACCGGTCATGCCGCCGAGAATCACGCCATTGCCCACATGAGCATGGCCCGCCACCGAGGCATTGTTGGCAAAAATACAGTCATCGCCAATCATGCAGTCATGCG
>NZ_LWFX01000583.1:0-248 GCF_001635175.1 Alcanivorax sp. HI0083
GATGGCGTGACTACTGTCACTAGCAGCTTGTCTCTGCGTCGCAATCCCGCCTCTCCTGACGCCACAGTAATGACCTTCAATGGTGAAGGCCTCCTCTTGCGTACTCTGGCGCTTGATGATGTGGTGCTCGATAGCGACCGCTATCACTACGAGAATGGCCTGTTAACCGTTGAGGGGCTGCCTGAAGCCTGTACGCTCACCTCCGTGGTCGATATTGAGCCGGAAAACAATACCGCGCTGGAAGGGTT
>NZ_LWFX01000584.1:0-7887 GCF_001635175.1 Alcanivorax sp. HI0083
CCACCGGATAGTTTGCCAACACATGAGCGAACACCGGCAAATCTTCCGTATGACGCAAGTTTGGGTCATAGCGAACCGTTGCAAACAACTGTTGGTGCATAGCACAGGCACCATTAGATATGGTTAATTTTTTCCCCAGGAAGGCAGCGAAGTTTTTCTTACAATCAGCAGTAATGGGCCTTGGTCTGATTTTCTCACAGGCATCTCCGCTACAGGAATAATGGCCACCGATCAGCAGCCGAGCCTGAGGGCTTTCCTGTGCACATTTCTCCAGTGCTAACAACGCCTCCGAACACATCTCGTCATCCGCATCCAGAAAAATCAACCACGGGAATCGAGCTTCCTCAATACCTCTATTACGCACCGCAGACAAACCCTGGTTAACCTGGGGTATATAACGCAGCACATCAGAATGCTGATTCTCCAGTGCCCTCATAATTTCATCGGTATTGTCGGTAGATCCATCATTGATCACCAACACCTCAAAATCAGAATAAGACTGGCTCAATACCGATTGCACCGCCCGTTCAATACAATGACCGTAGTTATAGGCAGGAATGACAACGGAAAAACCGGCACTCATATATCCTTCCCCGGGTGCGGATTAAATTGCAGAGGAAATTGAGGTGTCTTTTCATAATAGCGGCGATAAATTTTTTCGCCTTCTCGCTGACTGGCAGCCAGCAGAGCAGATTTTTCCGTCAGCACATCACGTAAAGATCGCCCACTGTACTCACGCACAAAGCGCAGAACATCTCTTCGCGTCATCCCGTACCGGGCAGTGGAGAAATACAAGCCCCCCAAATCCTTGACTCGCCATCGCTGAGGAACCGCCCCTCGCACCTGGGAACGGTGCAGATCGATCAGGAAAAGAGGCGCGCTTTCATCCCTGGCATGCACCGCAGATGCCGGCATCAAAAAGTGGGCAAGATAAAAATCACGGTGATTAATGCCTGCATCATGCATACGGCGGGCGATAGCAGCCACCCGACGAATCAGCTCGCGCTTGAACCCTACAGGCACTTCTCCTGCCTCAAGCCAGCTTTCGCCCACCTCCTCCAGGCTCAAGGTATCAGCCAGCTCATCCGTGACCAGAAACGATTCCTGACGAGACGGATTGTGGCCACGGCAGCCATACCCTGCCACCGTCATCGTATCCAGCCCTGCGGCCCGAACAGCATCAATCGCACGCACTTCTTGCATGGCGCCAAGCACAGGCAATTTCCCCTGACCCAGATTCTTGAAGATTTCACGCCATCCAATCCCGCCATGGTACTTGAGGAAATAACCTTTTCCGGCATGAAAAAAACGCAGCGTTCTGCGCCCTTCACGCTCCCGGAAAATATCCCCTTGTTGCCGGGCCGCCTGCTCAAACGGGTCCTTGCCGGCCCAGGCCGCCGCCAGATCTTCACGCAGCATCGTGCTCATTCCTGCTCCCCGTCATCGCCCGCTTCCAGTGCTGATACCGCATGCTCCACCAGGTCATAAATATCTGCACTGGCCGCAAATACCCGTCCCCGTTGCCGCCAGTCATCACGCCCCTGCATCAGAAGTGTCTTGGCTGCCAAAGCCATCATGGCAAGCGACGCATTGTCATTCATTACCTGGCCCATGGCCGCCTGCTCAATGTACGGTGAATACCCGCATGCCTTCGTGGTCAAAACCGGCAACCCAGCAATGGCAGCCTCAAGCAATACCGTCCCGGTGTTTTCCGCATAGGCGAGATGCAGCAACAAATCCGCAGACCAAAGCCACTCCGGCACATTGTCCTGCCCACCCATGAAATGCAGGCGCGACATTACACCCAACCCGCGCGCCAGCGCAGCAAAACGCTCAGGGCGGTCATCGCCCACCACAAATAGTTGCGCCTCTGGCAACTCCGCCAGCACATGAATGGCACGATCCAGGCCCTTGGTACGAAAACCGGAGCCCACAAACAACAGCATCGGTTGCTGATCAGTCAGATCCAATTTTTCCCGATGCGCCATACGCACAGACTCATAACACTGGGGCAGCACCCGGTCACGGCGAATACCTGGTGGCAAATCGATAAATCGTTGTTCGGCGGTACCGTAGTGATCCTGAAACAGGGATTTCTGTGGCGGAGAAATGGACAAAATCCGAGTGGTGCTACCCTGTGCAAAAACCGCATGTTCCATATCCAGTTTGCTGCGATAACGCGGTAACCAGGAACGCGGCCAGGAGTAACGCTCGGAAAGACAGCCATCCGCAGCATAATACCAATCCAGCCCAGGCATTTTGTTGAACCCTACTCGCAGGTCAAAATCCGCCCACAACTCACTCACCTGGCCTGCAAACTGCACGTCACGCCGGTGATTGCTGCCAGCAGTCACCGGCAGCAAATGCACAGTAATATCCTTTGGCTTTTCACCTTCCCAGGCCCGGGTAAAAATGGTGACCTGATGACCCCGTGCTACAGCGGCTTGGGCAATAGCCAACATATCCCTTTGCAACCCGCCGAAAGGGAAATACTCGAACAGCACAAACGCCAGCTTCATGAGGCCACCCGTAACAGTTGCTGCCAGACCTGCTTTGGCTTGAGGCTGCTAAAGCAAGGAGGTTCCACCCCCTTGCCCAACTCTCCCCGGTATGTGCACTTCTCCTGCACACAAGGCGCGCAAGGAAAATCCGCCGCCAATGACGAAGCACGAGCACCTTGCACCCCGGTCAGCACCGGGTCCGTTGGGCCATAAAGTGCCACACCCGGCAAACCAGCGGCCGCCGCCAGATGTGCCAAGCCGGTATCCACGGCGATAAAGGCATCCCAGCTCAACAGTTTGTCGGTAAGCGCATCCAGCCCCATTTTCGGCAGCACTGTCACTCGCTCAAGACCGGAAGCCAACCGCTCGGCGCGGGCCTTTTCTTCGTCGTTGCCCCAAGGCACATAAATGCGGTGACCTTCACTACTGGCCAACTCCAGCAACTGCCGCCAGAAAGCCTCCGGGTAATGCTTGGTGGTCCAGGTCGTGCCATGACAAAAAACCAGCTGGGCCGGGCAACTTAACGGAGTCGGCACATGACTGCGAGGCAGACCGTAATCGGGTGCAGTGTCGGGCAGAGGGTAGCCGAGCGACAGTGCGAACAACTGCCGAACCCGGGCAATGGCATGCTGGCCTCGCGCAATCGGTTGTGGATAATCCAGCACTCGGGCAGACAACCCTTCCCGTGCAGAGCTTTTATCCAAACCAAACGTGGGACCACTGGCAAGACGCGTAATGAAAGCGCTTTTCAGCAAACCCTGAGCATCAATCACCGCATCGTAGGAGGTCGCCTGAACGGCGGCTTTGAAGGCAGCCCACTCCCCGGAGCGGCGCGCTCTGATGGGATGTTTGCGCCAGCGGCGCAGGGCACAGGAAAAAGTATTGCTAACCACAGGGTGGCGGCTTGCCAGTTCGACGAAGGCTTCCTCTACAACCCAGTCCACCTGCAGCGCAGGAATCGCTGCCTGTGCATCGGTCAGTGCCGGCAGAGTGTGGATCACATCCCCCATGGAAGAGGTCTTGATCAAAAGCACACGCATTGATCAGGCGCCCCTTAACTTGAACTTACGCTCCATACGGGTCATGAGTGATCGACCCTCACTATCTGCCAGCGGCCGATCAAAGTAAGCCCTTAAAAAACGCAACCTGTCACGGGCAGAAAAACCACTCGCTCGTCTTGCCAACGTCTCCAGGTCACGCAGCCGTGGCTGCCAACGCCGATAGTGCGGCCGGCAGCGCTCCATGTCGATGAAGCGTACGTCATAGCGTTGCTGCTTATCAGACCAAGCCACAAAGATATGTTTGGGATACAAATTTTGGTGAACCAATCCACGCTCATGGAGCAACCGTACCACCGCAGCCACATCTCGTATCAACGTAAATCGACGCGCTGCCGACAACTGGTCCAGCTTCACCTGATCCAGGCTCTGGAAACCCGCCAAATTTAGGCTGACCAACATGGCTTCGTTATCTCCGCCTGAAGAATTGGCCGCAAAAAACACGGGCTCTGCCACGGGCACGCCCGCTTGCCAGCAGCGCATCAGGGCCCGGTATTCCTGATACAACGTCGTTTGTCCGGAAACAGGATGCAGCACACTGCGACGCACATAGTTGCGCTGATGCTTAATGTACACTGTCACTGGCTCACCCTCAGCGCCAATCACACTAGCCCGGAAGACTTGACTGACCCCTCTTCCTCGCTGATTAGGCTCATCGACCAGCGTTTTATCCAACGCCAACCAGTCCTTCATCGTACTCAAGCCGAGCCCATCCAGCGTCAAACGCCAGTGAGGGTGAACATAACTGCCATTCAATTCCATTTGATCACTCATCTCCAACCAGCTGCCCCAGTGCCTCAATCACCTGAGAAGGCGGTAACTGGCGCAGACAGTTCAGGTGGCCCAGCGGGCATTCACGCTCGAAACAGGGGCTACACTCCAGCCCCAATCGTACCACTGCTACCCGATCACCCAAGGGCGGCGTAAAGCCGGGAGACGTTGAGCCGTATACGGCTACCAGTGGCCGCTTCAGGGCGGCCGCAATATGCATCAGACCAGAATCATTACTGACCACCGCCATGGTCGCTGACAGCAAATCCACGGCCTGCTCCAGGGACGTGTTCCCCGCCAGCACCACCGCATGCTCATCCGCACCGTTCTCCAGTGCCCCGACGATCATATCCGCCACGGGCTGGTCTTTACCGGAACCGAAGATCCACACCTGCCCGCCACGCTCGATCCAGTGCTGGGCCACTGCGGCATAATGATGCTCTGGCCAACGCTTGGCCGGACCGAATTCAGCCCCGGGGCACAGCCCCAGCACCGGGCGGTCCAGGTTGAGATTATGCGCCGCCATGGCCCCATTGCGGGAATCGTCACTGACCTGCAAGTGTGGAGCGGTAATTTCATCCAGCCCCGGAACCGGCGCGCCTTCCGGCAATGCCAGCGCCACAAAACGCTGCACCATCAAGGGGTAGCGTTCCTTGTCCAGTTTGCGCACATCGTTGAGCAGGCCATAACGCATTTCGCCCCGCCAGCCGGTGCGCACCGGAACTTTCGCCGAAAACGGCACCAGCGCAGACTTGAGCGAATTGGGCAGCACATAACTTTGCTGATAGTGGCCGCGCAGGGATTTCCCCAATGCGTGCCGCTCACCAAGACGCAAATCGCCATGATCAAACGGCAACGCCAGCGCCTCTCGCACTTCCGGCATGCGTGACAGCAGCGGCCGGCACCAAGTCGGCGCGAGCACATCGATAGCACAATCGGGATATTGATGACGCAGTTCGGAAAACAGCGTTTGCGCCATCACCATGTCGCCGACCCAGGACGGGCCGACGACAAGGATGGCGGAGGGCGAGTCGGTAACGGTAGCCGGCATCCGCCTGCTTCAGCTCACGTAAGTGAGCCAGTCTCCGTAATCGTCATCCAGCTTGCCGCGCACCAAGTCGAAATAGACGGCCTGCAGCTGTTCCGTCACCGGGCCGCGTTTACCGGCACCAATGATACGACCATCCAGTTCACGGATCGGCATGACTTCCGCCGCAGTGCCGGTGAAGAAAGCTTCGTCGGCAATGTAGAGCTCGTCACGGGTGATACGCTTCTCGCGCACCGGATAACCACGCTCTTCTGCCAGTTGCATGATGGTTTTGCGGGTAATGCCATCCAGGCAAGAGGTCAGTTCCGGGGTGTAAATGATACCGTCGCGAACCAGGAACACATTCTCACCGGAGCCTTCCGCCACATACCCTTCGTTATCCAGCAGCAACGCCTCATCGGCACCACCGGACAGGGCTTCGTTCAGCGCCAGCATGGAGTTCATGTAGTTGCCGTTGGCTTTTGCCTTGCACATGGTGATGTTCACGTGGTGGCGGGTATAGCTGGAGGTACGCACCTTGATGCCCAGTTCCAGCGCCTCCGGCGACATGTAGGACGGCCATTCCCAGGCGGCCACCATCACGTGCACTTTCAGGTTGTGGGCACGCAGACCCATGCCTTCACTGCCGTAAAACGCCATCGGGCGCAGGTAGGCGTGGGGCAAATTATTTTCGCGAATCGCAGACAGGTGCGCCTCATTGATCTGCTCCTTGGTATAGGGCAGCTTCATGTTGAGGATATGCGCACTGTTGAAAAACCGGTCGGTGTGATCCTGCAGGCGGAAAATAGCCGGCCCTTTTGCTGTCTCATAGGCCCGCACGCCTTCGAACACGCCCATGCCGTAATGCAGGGTATGCGTCAGCACGTGAACCTTGGCCTCCTGCCAGGGAACCAGCTCGCCATCCAACCAGATAAAACCGTCTCTTACAGCCATCGACATGGCAGTGATACTCCCAGAACTAAGGACCTTTGAGCGAACGCCCTACAGGTCGAACCAATGCTTCCAGATCGTTCGCACGCCTTCACGCAAATCGCGGAATTGAGTGTCGTCGACAATGGATTTCTCTTTGCGCAACGAGGCGCGATGAGCCGCGGACCGGTAAGCCAGGTAGGCTTCCCGCAGCAGGCCGGCATCCTGAGCCGACATAATGTCCAATGCGGCCAGTGTTTCCAGCAAGCGCACATTATCGGTGAAGCGGGTGAGTTCACCGTGGGAGGAGGCCCATCTCAGAACCCCGTATTGCACCATAAATTCGATATCAACGATACCTCCCGGATCCTGCTTGAGGTGAAAAGTGTCCGGGCTTTTGTCGGCCAGGTGATCCACCATCTTGGTGCGCATGGCCAGCACGTCCTCACGGAGTTTCTCCTGCGGACGCGAATCGCACAGCACCTGATGGCGAATATCGTTAAAGCGGTTACGGGCCCGGCTGCAGCCGGCGACCACTCGGGCGCGGACCAGCGCCTGATGCTCCCAGGTCCAGGCATCATTGCGCTGGTATTTTTCGAACGCATCCATGGAGCTCACCAACAGGCCGGCACTACCGGACGGACGCAAGCGGGTATCCACCTCATAGAGCTGGCCGCTCATGGTACGCGTGCCGATGATATGCACGATGCGCTGTCCCAGGCGGGCATAGAACTGCTCATTGGAAACGGATTTTTCCCCGTCAGTCATGCCGCCGCTGGCCGCATCATGCAGGAACACCAGATCCAAATCGGAGTTATGTCCCAGCTCGATCCCCCCCAGCTTGCCGTAACCCACCACCACAAAGTCCGGGCTACAGGGCTGACCGTCATCCCGCGACGGACGCCCATGACGCTCCACCATGGGCTCCCAGGCCAACATCACCACCTGATTAAGAATGCTCTCGGCCAGCCAGGTCAGGTAATCGCTTACCTTCATCAATGGCAGCACTTCGGTCACTTCCGACGCCGCCACCCGCAGCAGATGCGCCTGCTTGAAATTACGCAGCACCTCCATCTGCTGTTCCAGGTCGTCTTCCGCTACTCGCAACAATTGCTGACGCAGCTCGTCATCCAGCTCTGCCCGCTCCGGAGGCGAGTAGAGGGTGCGCACATCAAGGAGCTCATCCAGCAATACCGGGTGGCGAGTGAGCCGCTCGGCAATCCAGGGGCTGGCGCCAGACAGCTTCACCAGCTGCGTCAGTGCACTGGGGTTTTCCACCAGCAGCGCGATGTAGGCACTGCGGCGCAGCACCGCTTCCACGAAGGCAATCAAGCGCGTGGCGGTGGTTTCCCCATGGCCTTGATAACCCAGCGCTTCGAGCATCAAAGGCATCAACCGGTCCAGCCGTTCACGGCTGATGGCTTGCATATTCTCCACCGCCCGGCTGTCGCGAAAATCACTCAACCTGCCGTAGACGGCTTCTGCGTCCTGAACGCCAATGGCATTGAGCTGGGCCGCAGCAGCGTCGTCATCCAGCTGGCCCAACCACAAATCCAGTAATTCCTGGTCCGCCCCCTGGGCGGCATCGGTTTCCTGTTCC
>NZ_LWFX01000585.1:0-361 GCF_001635175.1 Alcanivorax sp. HI0083
GCGTAGGGGTGATTGAAGGCTTCCTTCTCGACGTGGTTGTAAAGCCTCCGCGTCATGCGGTGATCGTCTACCATTTCCGGAAGAGCTGGCCGGAACGTCCTTCCACACGCCCGGCAGGTGTAGCGGCGACGGACCACCCAGAGGGTGACCCGCTTTCCGTGGATGGGTAGGTCGCGATAGGCCACATCGCGCTTGCCGAACCTGACAAACTCACTCTCAACGCCGCATTCCTCGCAAGCTAGAGGCTCAGGAGCTTCGACCTGGTAGTGGAGATCATGCTCTTCC
Organism: Alcanivorax sp. HI0083; assembly: GCF_001635175.1. Lineage (NCBI taxonomy): Bacteria > Pseudomonadati > Pseudomonadota > Gammaproteobacteria > Oceanospirillales > Alcanivoracaceae > Alcanivorax > Alcanivorax sp. HI0083. The sequence continues at coordinate 286 of NZ_LWFX01000585.1, forward strand.
ATCTTGGTGCCTAGGACGTGGTACTCGGGAAGGTGAAGGATGTTGTCAGGCAAGCTAGTCATGCAAACTTTCCTTG
>NZ_LWFX01000586.1:0-574 GCF_001635175.1 Alcanivorax sp. HI0083
TACCCTCCTAACGCCCGGAGCAGGCGACCATTTGAAGCGCAGCGAAAAATGGGTCGCGCTGCCTGCGATTGTTATATGCGACATTAATCTTTGTGGCGTGTGATTTCATGAAACTCCATACACTCGTAAGCTTTAGCATAAAGAGTACACACCTCAGTCCATTGGTGGTTTCGGAAAAACGCCAAGACTATGCTCTTTACAGTTTGATACCCAATGCCAAACCTATCTCTCAATTCCATTTCAAAAGCTTGCCAATTTACCTCTTCCTCCGCCTCGACCATGCTGTCATATTTTTCAAAAATATCGTGCGCTGAATCTAAGTCAGATTCATCCCAGTTCATATGAATCACGAGGCTAGGTATAGGATTTTCACGAGAATCCAACGTTTCCCCAATTAGGTTGATGTGAAATTTGATTTTGTTGAGCTCACTTTCAAGGTCAGTCATTTTCGTCTCCGTACTCCAAACTATTCACTCTCTCACTACACATTGATATCGAGTCTTGAATTATTGTGTGCATGTCAGACACACACTGCCGCTTTTCGTTCTCATCCTCAGTGTTCTGGAACTGTCGT
>NZ_LWFX01000587.1:0-507 GCF_001635175.1 Alcanivorax sp. HI0083
GAATGGCATGCTTGTCCGGGCTCTGTTCCAGAGTCTGCCGTAACGCGCCTTCCGCCTGCTCCGTGTGGCCCGCCTCAATGGCCATGCGCACCTGCTCGATGAACCCTTCTTCCTGCTGTTGCTGTGCCGCTTCCGGATCAACCACCGGGGCCAACCACTGGCGCAACGCGCCTTCGGTCTGTGCCCCATCCAGCTCGCTGACCAGCTGCCCCTGATACACCAGTTTCAGGCTGGGCAGACTGCGCACACCAAACTGGCTGGCCAGCATTTGCTGTTCATCTGCATTCACCTTCGCCAGCAGCACCTTGCCCTGGTATTCATTGACCAGCCGCTCCAGTATCGGCGCCATCTGCTGACAGGGCTGGCACCAGCTGGCCCAGAAATCCACGATCACCGGGATCTGTTGGGATTGTTCAAGGATTTGCTGAATATTCTGCTCTGTGGCTTCAATGATAGGGCTGTTCGGCTGCAACGCTATGCTCCTGAAAACGCATTAAAAGTGGCGCC
>NZ_LWFX01000588.1:0-609 GCF_001635175.1 Alcanivorax sp. HI0083
GATGTCACTAGTGGGCAGGGTGAGTGCCGTTGCGATAGCCATCAGGCCATACAGTGCCACCAGAAAAAGCCCGGTAATAATTCGTGTTTTCAGCGAAAGCATGCATGTTCCCTATGTGCAATGACATTACCTCACCCCCGTTTTTCGGGGGTTGATCCATGGGGTTGCCACCGATTACTACTACGGTGATTAGAACAATCTGTTTTTGGACGATTGAAGAATATATTATTTGCGTGATTCGGTTCACATTTTTATTTTCGCGGATTTGGAGTGCAAGCATGGATGCAATCAGGCAGGTATTGATTGTGGAAGATCTGCCTGATGTGGCTCAGTGGCTGCACGGACAGGTGGCCAGCCTGCTGTCGCCGACACAGATAGACCAGGCGGGAACGCTGGCGCAAGCCCGGGATAAAATCGATGCGCACGCCTATGATCTGGCGTTGATTGATCTGGGCTTGCCCGATGGGAATGGTGTTGGACTGATTCGACCCTTCAAGGAAGCCAATCGCCAGGCGATGTGTGTGGTCACCACCATCTTTGATGATGCCGAGCATCTTTTTGGTTCCTTGCGGTCCGGGGCGGATGGATACTTGTTGAAAGATGATACCG
>NZ_LWFX01000589.1:0-640 GCF_001635175.1 Alcanivorax sp. HI0083
TTCGCCGCCGCCAGCCAGCAGAGCCACTTTGCCCTGCAAACGCCAACTGATCGGTAAAAATTCCATGCTTGCTCCCGGTAAACGCCGGACACCAGATGCATTACGCCTGGCGCAAACGGCAGAACCCCTTCGTTACAGGTTTGCCATAGGCGAACACCCATTGCCGCATCCGCCGCCGTTGCGCCAGAACAGCCTTACGTCAGGCGTTCCAGACCTCTCATGTAGGGACGCAATGCCTCCGGCACGGTCACGGAACCATCTTCGTTTTGATAGTTCTCCAGAATCGCCACCAGCGTACGCCCTACTGCCAGGGCAGACCCATTCAAAGTGTGTACCAATTCTGGCTTGCCGGTTTCCGGATTACGCCAGCGGGCCTGCATACGGCGCGACTGGTAATCCTGAAAGTTGGAGCAGGAAGAGATTTCCCGATAGCGCTGCTGGCTCGGCAGCCAGACTTCGATGTCGTAGGTTTTGGACGAGGAAAAGCCCAAATCTCCGCCACACAGGATCACCACCCGGTAAGGCAGATCCAGTTTTTGCAAAACCGCTTCGGCATGGCCGGTGAGCGCTTCCAGAGCGGCATCGGATTCCTCTGCACGCACCATCTGCACCAGCTCCACTTTTTCAAACTGGTGTTGGC
>NZ_LWFX01000590.1:0-501 GCF_001635175.1 Alcanivorax sp. HI0083
TTGCCGATGGTAAGCAGGACATGTCCGCAGGGCAGTGGTGGCGTCATATCGGCATCTACGCGTACCGGGTAGCGTTCTTGCACCGGTATGTGCAATGGCCGCCCGCGACCCTGGAGCAGCTGGAATCTCTGGAGCAGCTGCGGGCCATGGCCAATGGCGTGGCTATCCACATTGAACCTGCCTGCGAGGCTGTGCCCGGTGGGGTCGATACCCAGGCGGATCTTGAGCGTCTGCGGTCAGAGTTGGGAGGCCGGTAATGAGCGTATCAGTATTGTTCGTTTGCCTTGGCAACATCTGTCGTTCACCCACCGCTGAAGTGGTCTTTCGTGAACGCGTGAAGGCAGCCGGCCTGGAAGATCGTATTCGTATTGATAGCGTTGGAACCGGCGATTGGCATATCGGCAAGGCGCCGGACCCTCGTACCCAGGAGGCCGCGTTGCGACGGGGCTATTCCATGGCTGACCTGCGCGCGAGGCAAGTCAGCCCGGCGGATTTTGCGGA
>NZ_LWFX01000591.1:0-629 GCF_001635175.1 Alcanivorax sp. HI0083
GTTCTGACATCAGCCGTGCCCGCATCCGCCACGCCATTGAGATATTGGGTGGGGTATCCAAGAAGCAGATGAAGAAGCTGGAGAAGGCTTACCGGGATCTGCCGGTGGGTTGAAAGTCTGACCGACTGGGGGCGAGTTGCGAGAAGCGAGTTTCGAAGAGCAAAACCTGAAACTCGCTCATGCCTGAAGGTTTTCGCGACTCGAAACTCGTCACTCGCTACTGCTTTTGCCCAGTTTTTCAGCAACTTGCTCAGGATGTAGTCAAATCGACTTCATTCTGAAAAAAAACCGCTGGCTGGCGCTTGACAGGGTAGGGGTGGCCGGTAGAATACGCCGCACCTACCGGGATGCACCTGATCCCACTGGTATTTGGGGCTATAGCTCAGCTGGGAGAGCGCAACACTGGCAGTGTTGAGGTCAGCGGTTCGATCCCGCTTAGCTCCACCAAACACGTCCCCTTCGTCTAGTGGCCCAGGACACCGCCCTTTCACGGCGGTAACAGGGGTTCGACTCCCCTAGGGGACGCCAAATAGAAAAGCCTCACTCGAAAGAGTGGGGCTTTTTTATGGCCGCTTTACGGCCGTAACACGTTTTACGCAACATGCATCACGCTACAGGTCAGGCCTGAT
>NZ_LWFX01000592.1:0-700 GCF_001635175.1 Alcanivorax sp. HI0083
CACATGTATGTGGACAACGCGGCCATGCAACTGGTGCGTGCGCCGAAACAGTTTGATGTGATTGTCACCGGCAATTTGTTTGGTGACATTCTCTCCGATGAAGCCGCCATGCTCACCGGCTCCATCGGGATGTTGCCCTCCGCGTCACTGGATGAAAACCGCAAGGGCTTGTACGAACCCTGCCACGGCTCGGCACCGGACATTGCCGGCCAGGGCATCGCCAACCCGCTGGCGACCATTATGTCGCTGGCCATGCTGATGCGTTACAGCCTGGAGCGTGGTGATGTGGCTGATGCCATTGAAGCCGCTGTAGAGCGTGTTCTTGATCAGGGGCTTCGTACTGCGGATATCTACACTGAGGGCACTCGCAAAGTGGGCACCGAAGAAATGGGCAGCGCCGTTGCGGATGCTTTGTCACAAGCATGACAGAGGCATGACGCACAGGCGCAACACGCGCATTGATTCACTGATAGAAAGGGCAACCCTTTCAGGAGACAGTTTCTAATGAAGAAAGTCGGTTTTGTCGGCTGGCGTGGCATGGTGGGTTCCGTACTGATGGAGCGCATGACTGCCGAAAATGATTTTGCAGATATCGAACCGGTCTTCTTCTCGACCTCCCAGGTTGGACAGGCTGGCCCGGACGTGGGCAAGGATATTCCGGCCCTGGGCGATGCCAAGAATATTGATGAACTGAAAGCGC
>NZ_LWFX01000593.1:0-701 GCF_001635175.1 Alcanivorax sp. HI0083
GTCTGCAAGCGCGGGTTGGGACATCCACGGGCGGAACCTTTGTTCTTCGATTACATGCGCCGGCGTGGGGTGTCGGAAGAATTGGAATTGCCGGCGCCCCTGCATCTGGTGCGATATGTGGAGCGGCTGCTGGCGGGCACCATGGGGGCCTCCACCGCACGCATTGTGATGAGTTCGTTGCTGCGCAAACAGAATGGCCGCCACGATGATGTGGTGCGGATGATGGACGAAGCCTCCGAGCTGATTCAGTTCAACCATCAGTTGCTGCGCACCACCATTGAAACCATTAGCCAGGGCATCTGCGTGGTGGACCGGGATATGCAGGTGGTGGCCTGGAATCAGGCCTACGTAAAGCTGTTTGATTATCCGGACGGGTTGATTCGGTTGGGGCGCTCCATCGCCGATGTGTATCGCTATAACGCCGAACGGGGTTATTACGACGGCGAAAATATGGAAGAAAACGTGACGCGGCGGGTGCAATTATTACGCGAAGGGTATGCGCATCAGTTCGAGCGGGAACTGCCCAATGGCATCGTGGTGGAGGTGCGTGGCACGCCTATGGTGGGCGGCGGTTTTGTCAGTACGTATATGGACATCACCGAACGCAAACACGATGAAAAAGCACTTCGCCAGATCAATGAAAATCTGGAGCAGATGGTCTCGGAGCGTACCCGGAAACTGTCGGAGCTGAATGCCAAACT
>NZ_LWFX01000594.1:0-1062 GCF_001635175.1 Alcanivorax sp. HI0083
GTTTGCCGGTGTGGGTGAGCGTACTCGTGAGGGTAACGACTTCTACCACGAAATGAAGGACTCCAACGTACTGGATAAAGTATCGCTGGTTTACGGTCAGATGAACGAGCCGCCGGGTAACCGTCTGCGTGTAGCGCTGACCGGTCTGACCATGGCCGAGAAGTTCCGTGACGAAGGTCGCGACGTACTGTTCTTCGTGGATAACATCTACCGTTACACCCTGGNCGGTACCGAAGTATCTGCACTGCTGGGCCGTATGCCTTCAGCGGTAGGTTACCAGCCGACCCTGGCGGAAGAGATGGGCGTTCTGCAAGAGCGTATTACTTCCACCAAGACCGGTTCCATTACCTCCGTACAGGCGGTATACGTACCGGCGGATGACTTGACTGACCCGTCTCCGGCCACCACCTTCGCGCACCTGGATTCCACTGTATCCCTAAGCCGTGACATCGCCTCCAAGGGCATCTACCCGGCGATCGACCCGCTGGATTCCACCTCGCGTCAGCTGGATCCGCTGGTTATCGGTCAAGAACACTACGACATCGCTCGTGGCGTTCAAACCGTACTGCAGCGCTTCAAAGAGCTGAAGGACATCATCGCGATCCTGGGTATGGACGAGCTGTCAGAAGACGATAAACTGACCGTATCTCGTGCCCGTAAGATCGAGCGTTACCTGTCCCAGCCGTTCTTCGTGGCCGAAGTATTTACTGGCTCCCCGGGCAAGTATGTTTCCCTGAAAGACACCCTCGCGGGCTTCAAGGGCATTCTTGGCGGTGATTACGATCACATCCCGGAGCAGGACTTCTACATGAAGGGCTCTATCGACGAAGTGATTGAAGCCTACAACAAGCGTAGCAAGTAACCTGCACCCGGGAGACAAGCAAATGGCGATGACCGTGCATTGCGACATTGTAAGTGCAGAACGCCAGCTGTTCTCCGGCCTGGTTGAAATCGTGGTAGCGTCCGGTGTGGAAGGCGACCTCGGTATCATGCCCGGCCACGCCCCGCTGCTGACCCGGCTCAAGCCGGGCCCGGTACGGGTGAAGAAGCAGAATGGTGAGG
>NZ_LWFX01000595.1:0-6392 GCF_001635175.1 Alcanivorax sp. HI0083
CCAGATAGCTGTCGCGGGCAGCAGCAGGCCCCAGGCAGACGGCCTGGTCCGCTTCCATTACGTGGGGCAGGGTGGCATCAGGTTCGGAATAGACTGCCACCGTGGCGATGCCTTGTTGGCGGCAGGTGCGCATGATGCGACGAGCAATTTCGCCGCGGTTGGCGATCAGGAGTTTTTTTATCTTTGCCATAGCGGTGCCTATTATCGGTGGCAATGTTGTTTAGTAGTGTCGTTTGCGTCGCGATCGGGATGAGTTAAAAGTTCAAAGTTTAAAAGCGCGGCATGGACCGTTATGTTTTTTCAGGCAGTGCCCGCGATGTAAATGGTTTGAGCGCGGAGCACCTAAAACCTGAATGGGCACACAATCAGCTTCGCGTTTCAACTTTTAACTTTAAACTTGCAACTGCCTTTCATCGCGCCGCCAGTGACGCTCCTACGGATAGTGGGTCAGATCCAATTCGGTTTGCGTTTTTCCAGAAAGGCGCTGAGCCCTTCCTGACCTTCATCGCCGGTACGCAACCGGGCGATGAGAGCGGCGGTATCGCTCAGCATGGCGTCATTGATGGGCCCATCACTGACGCGGGCTATCAAGGCGCGACTTTCCACCTGTGCCAGCGGGCCGCCGCTGAGCAGGGACTGCACCAGTGCATCAACGGTGCTGTCGAGAGCGTCTTCGCTGACCACCTCGTGGACGATGCCGATCTGCTGTGCGCGGTCAGCGGGGATCACTTCTGCGGTCATGAAATAGCGATTGGCTTGCCGCGGACCCATGGCGCGAACCACGTAGGGGCTGATCACAGCCGGTACGATGCCCAGTTTCACTTCACTGAGGCAGAAGCGCGCGTCGTCCGCTGCCACGGCCATGTCCGCCGCGCAGATCAAGCCCAAGGCACCACCAAAAGCGGCTCCTTGTACGCGAGCAATGACCGGTTTGGTGCATTGATCAATGGCCTGCATCAGCGTGGCCAGGCGCAGGGCGTCCTGCTGGTTCTGTTGCGCATCCAGCCTGCCCATGGCGCGCATCCAGTTCAGATCTGCACCGGCAGAAAAGTGCTTGCCGGCGGCCTGCAGTACCACCACGCGCACAGCTTCATCGCTTCCGGCTTTTTCAAAGGCCTCGGTGAGCGAGGCAATGATGGTGTCGTCGAACGCGTTGCGTTTGTCCGGGTTATCCAGCGTAATCCGGGCAACCGGGCCCTCGATCAAAGTGTTAACGCTCATAGCTTGCTTCCTGTTTTGCGTCGTGCGTCAGGCATCTTGCGTCCAGCGTCCTGATCACATCCGGAACACGCCGTAGCGTGTTTCTTCAATCGGTGCGTTAAGGCTGGCGGAAATGGCCAGGCCAAGCACATCTCGGGTATCGGCGGGGTCGATGACGCCGTCATCCCAAAGGCGGGCGCTGGCATACCAGGGCTGTGCCATTTCTTCATAGCGTTCGGTCATCTCGGCCTGGAATTGTCCTGCCTCTTCATCGCTCCATGCCTGGCCCTTTTTCTTCAGCGAGGCCTGTTTCACCTGGGTAAGCACGCTGGCCGCCTGTTCGCCGCCCATTACCGAGATGCGGGCGTTGGGCCACATGAACATGAAGCGCGGGTCATAGGCGCGGCCACACATGCCGTAGTTACCGGCACCGAAGCTGCCGCCGGTGATCACGGTGAATTTCGGCACGGTGGCACAGGCCACCGCGTTGACCATCTTGGCGCCATGCTTGGCAATGCCCTCGGCTTCGTATTTCTGGCCGACCATGAAACCGGTGATGTTCTGGAGGAACAGCAGGGGAATCTTGCGCTGGTTGCACAGCTCGATGAAGTGCGCGCCTTTCTGGGCGGATTCCGAGTACAGCACACCGTCATTGGCGAGAATGCCCACCGGGTAGCCGTGGATGCGGGCAAAGCCGCACACCAGGGTGGTGCCGTAACGGGATTTGAATTCGTCCAGCTCCGAGCCATCCACCATGCGTGCAATCAACTCACGGGCAGGCATGGGCTGGCGAGTGGTGGTGGGGATCACACCGTACAGCTCCTGCGGGTCGTAGGCCGGGGCTTGCACGGGCAGGCGCTTTACCTGATCCGGTTTGTGCCAGTTCAGGTGGGCGATGCACTGGCGCGCCAACTCGAAGGCATGGGGTTCGTCTTCGGCCAAGTGGTCCGCCACACCGGATTGTTCGCAGTGCAGGTTGGCACCGCCCAAGTCCTCGGCAGTGACCACCTCGCCGGTGGCGGCTTTTACCAGTGGCGGCCCGGCCAGAAAGATGGTGGCCTGTTCCTTCACCATGATCACTTCGTCGGCCATGGCGGGCACATAAGCGCCGCCGGCGGTGCAGGAACCGAGTACTACACTGATCTGGGGAATGCCACGGGCGGACATGTTGGCCATGTTGAAAAAGATGCGGCCGAAGTGTTCGCGGTCCGGGAATACCTCGTCCTGGCGGGGCAGGTTGGCGCCGCCGGAATCCACCAGGTAAATACAGGGCAGGCGGTTTTCCGCCGCGATGGCCTGGGCGCGCAGGTGTTTTTTCACGGTGAGCGGGTAGTAGCTGCCGCCTTTTACGGTAGGGTCATTGGCGACGATCATGCATTCCACACCCTGCACCTGGCCGATACCACCGACACAGCCGGCGGCGGGCACGTCTTCGCCGTAGACACCGTCGGCGGCCAGGGCGGAGATTTCCAGAAACGGCGACCCCGGGTCGAGTAGCAAATTGATGCGCTCGCGCACCGGCAGCTTGCCGCGCTCACGAAGACGCTGCTCGGCGGCTTCGCCACCGCCGTGGGCTATGTGATCAAGCTTGTCCTGCAATTGCTGACGCAGCTGCAGGTTGTGTTCCCGGTTGGCCTGGAAGTCCGGGCTGTTGGGATTGATCTGGCTATTGATCTTGGGCATGGCAATTGAGGTCGGACGTCGGGTGTCTGACGTCGGACGTCCTCTCCAGCTGGTAGTGTTGTGTCGTCAGACGTCAGACTTCAGACGTCTGACCCCTTCAGGCTGTCTCGTTAAACAACTCGCGACCGATCAGCATGCGGCGGATTTCGCTGGTGCCGGCGCCGATTTCGTAGAGCTTGGCGTCGCGCAGCAGGCGGCCGGTGGGGTATTCGTTGATGTAGCCGTTGCCACCCAGGGTCTGGATCGCTTCCAGGGCCATTTTGGTGGCGTTCTCGGCGCAGTAGAGAATTACGCCAGCGGCATCCTTGCGGTTGGTTTCACCGCGATCGCAGGCTTTGGCCACGTTGTAGAGGTAGCTGCGGCTGGCGTTGAGCATCACGTACATGTCGGCGATCTTGCCTTGCATGAGCTGGAATTCGCCGATGGCCTTGCCGAACTGCTTACGCTCGTGGACGTAGGGGACCACTACGTCCATACAGGCCTGCATGATGCCGGTGGCGCCGCCGGACAGCACGGTGCGCTCGTAATCCAGGCCACTCATCAGCACCTTGACGCCTTCGCCGACCGTGCCAAGCACGTTCTCTTCCGGCACGTGGCAGTCTTCGAATACCAGCTCACAGGTGTTCGACCCGCGCATGCCGAGCTTGTCGAGTTTCTGGGCCTGGGAAAAACCGGCAAAGCCGCGCTCCACGATAAAGGCGGTGATACCGCGTGGGCCGGCGCTGGTGTCAGTCTTGGCGTAGATCACATAGGTGTGGGCATCGGGACCGTTGGTGATCCACATCTTGTTGCCGTTCAGCACATAGTGGTCGCCTTGCTTGTCGGCCCGTAGCCCCATGCTGACCACGTCGGAACCGGCACCGGGTTCGCTCATGGCCAGGGCGCCGATATGGTCGCCGCTGACCAGTTTGGGCAGGTATTTCTCGCGCTGGGCATCGTTGCCGTTCAGGTAGATCTGGTTCACGCACAGGTTGGAGTGGGCGCCGTAGGACAAGCCAATGGAGGCGGAGGCACGGGAGATCTCTTCCATCACCAGGGTGTGGGCCAGATAACCCATATTGGCGCCGCCGTATTCTTCGCTGACGGTGACGCCCAGTACGCCCAGATCACCGAGCTTCTTCCACATCTCCAGGGGGAACTGGTTGCTCTGGTCCACCTCGGCGGCGATCGGCGCGATTTCCTTCTGGGCGAAGTGGCGCACGCTGTCACGCAGTGCCACCAGGGTTTCATCCAGATCAAAGTTAAAGCTGCTGTCAAACATGGTCAGGTTTCTCCAAAGCGGTGAGGGCGTCTTCGCAGCGCTGGTCGGCGTCGTCCAGCTCCTGCTGTAGTGCCTGAATATCTCTGAGTTGCTGGTTCAGTTGTTCCCGGCGTTGCTGAATCTTGTCTTGCAGGGCGAGAAGCTGATTGCGGTTATCGCCGCTGGGCTGATACATCTGAATCAATTCACGGGATTCGGCCAGGGAGAACCCCAGCCGTTTGCCGCGCAGGATCAGTTTCAGGGTGACCCGATCAGCCGGTGAATAGACTCGGGTCTGGCCCCGTCGCGCTGGGCTGACCAGCCCCTGGTCTTCATAGAAGCGAATGGTTCGGGTGGTCACGTCAAATTCCCGGGCCAGTTCGCCGATGCTGTAGGTCTGTTTTTTGCTCATGGCGAAATGCTAGGGGAAGTTTACGTTAACGTAAAGTATGAATTTTGGCCTTTTCGGTCCGTGACACGGTGTTTACCTGTGCCTAGACTCCGGGCTCAACGTAAGGGGACAGTGGGAATAACAATGAAAGAGACTTGGAGTCGCTGGGTAGTGGCACACCCGGTGTGGGTACTGCTGATTTGTATTGCGCTGTGTGCGGCCATGGCGGCCGGGTTGCAGAGTTTTCGCAACAACAACGATCCACGCATTTTTTTCACCCAGGAAAATCCGGATTTCAAACGGTTCGTGGCGCTGGAAGACAGTTTTACCGCCAATGAGGTGGTGTTGTTCGTGGTGCACCCGAAGAGCGATCAGGTGTTTGAAGCGCAAACCCTGGAAGCCATCGAGTCTCTCACCGACGATGCCTGGACACTGCCTAACTCCACCCGGGTGGACTCCCTGACCAATTTCCAGCATACCGAGGTAGAAGGCGACGAGCTGTATGTGGCGCCGCTGGTGGAAGGTGCCGCACAAATGGCACCGGACGAGATTGCCCGGGCCCGTGACATTGCCCTGAAAGAGCCGGCGCTGGTGGGGCGGCTGGTCTCTGACCGCGGGCATGTGGCCGGTGTTGTGGCCACAGTGACCATGGACGAGGGGAACACCGAAGCCCCGGTGATTACCGCAGCCGCCCGCGACATGGCGCAGACCTACCGGGAGCGTTACCCGGATATCGAGTTTATGGTCACCGGCACGGTGGTGTTTTCCCAGGCCTCGGCCGATGCCACGGAGCAATCCATGGCGACCACCTTGCCACTGGCCTTTGTGGTGATGCTGCTGTGCTTGTGGCTGATTTTGCGCAGCGGCATGTTTGTGGTGGTGACGGTGATGGTGATCGGCTTCTCCATCGCCTCGGCCATGGGCGTCGCCATGTGGCTGGGGATCGAGTTTTCCCCCATCGTGGGCATGGCCCCGGCCATGATTCTGACACTGGCCGTGGCGGACTCTGTGCACATCCTTGCCAGTTACCGCCATGAATGCCTGGAAGGCAAGGCACGGGCGGCGGCCATGCTGGAAAGCCTGCGTATCAATATGCAGCCGGTGTGGCTGACCAGTTTTACCACCGCAATCGGGTTTGCGATCCTGAATTTTTCCGAGTCACAGCCGTTCCGTGCGTTAGGGAATGTGGTGTTGATCGGTGTGCTGTTGGCGTTTGTGTTCTCGGTGATTTTGTTGCCAGCGCTGGTGATGTTGTTGCCGCATCGTATCGAGCCGGGCAAGCAGCGGGATTTCGCGCCGTTGATGGGCGCCCTGGCCAGGCACCTGAGTCGTCACTTCAAGCCCTGGTTGCTGGGTATGTCGGTGGTCGTGGTGGTGCTTACTGCCGCCATCGGATTGAACCGCATCAATGATGTGTTCAACGAATATTTCGACGAGACGTTTGAGGTTCGTCGGGTTAACGATTTTGCCATGAACAACCTGACGGGCATGCATCGTATCGACTATGCGGTGCATTCCGGCGAATCCGGTGGTGCCATGGAGCCTGCCTATCTGCAGCATATTGATGATTTGACCGTGTGGCTGGAGCAGCAGGATGAGGTGGTATACGCCACGGCCTACACGGATGTAATCAAGCGATTAAACCGAGACATGCACGGCGGCGATCCTGACTGGTACCGCATTCCCGACTCCCGTGAACTGATATCCCAATACACCTTGTTATATGAGCTGTCGCTACCCCAGGGGCTGGGGCTGGAGGACCAGCTGGATATCGACAAGGAGCAGGCAAGGGTCATCGTGATGCTGGAGAATATCGGCTCGCACCCGGTGCTGGAATTCAATGATCGGGTGGAAGCCTGGATGCAGGATAACTGGCCG
>NZ_LWFX01000596.1:0-814 GCF_001635175.1 Alcanivorax sp. HI0083
GTTTATGTAAGTTATCTCTTAGGGGGAAGGTAAGACTTTTACGACAACAAGAATGGCTTTCTTACAAATGGATAATGCTAAAAAGTGGAGCTATTTCGCCCCACTTTTTAGCAGCATGTAAATCACCGTGCTGCGAATTTCCTCGTCACTGCAATCGAAACAGCCACCGCGAGGAGGCATCGAGTTGATGCCATTGATCGCTTCCTGCACCAGGGTATCGAAACCTTCTTCTTCAACCTCGTGTGACCAGTAAAGGCGATGCTCCTTGCCGACACCAGGCGCGCCCAGCGCACCGGAGCCGTGACAGGTCACACAGTACTGCTTATACAACTGCGCCCCGTCACGCGCCGCTGCCTTGTCGGTAGCCGTCGTGTCCGGGGCGCTGTCGTCGGAGCAGGCTGCCAGCACCAGTGCTGACAGCAAGAGTCCGGGTAAAAACCAACAGGGTCGCGACAAGATTATTGGCTCTTGCTGACCATGTACTCGATGGCGGCCTTGAGTTCGTCATCAGAGCAGTTCATGCACATGCCTTTAGGGGGCATGGCGTTGATGCCGTTGATAGCGTTCTGTATTCAGTGATCGCGCCATCGAAGAGCGTATCAAGCCGGTGGGTTCTGTGTGTGTGGAAGGAGACGAATGTGGTAGCGCTGCCGCCCCGGCCGAAGAAGTGGCCAGTGGTCCCCGTTCCGGTGAGCAGGTCTACAACGCCTCCTGTGCGGCCTGTCATGGCACTGGCGCTGCCGGTGCCCCGAAAGTGGGTGATGCCGCATCCTGGGCACCGCACATCGCCAAAGGCGAAGCGACCATGCTGAAG
>NZ_LWFX01000597.1:0-413 GCF_001635175.1 Alcanivorax sp. HI0083
TCTATTGCGGTAAACCGTTTCCCGAAAACGTGCTCACCCGTGACCATATCGTGCCCACTTCGCGCGGGGGAAAAGACCGTTGGCTGAATGTGGTATCGGCGTGTCGGCGCTGTAACCAGCGCAAGGGTAGCCATCGGCTTGACGAAATCGAGATGGAATTACTGGCGTTGCCCTATGTGCCTAATATGGCGGAGTATCTGGCGCTGATTAACAGCCACCGTATCCGTGGCGATCAAATGGAGTTCCTGCGCAGCCAGTTTGGTAAAGAAAGCCGGTTGTTGTAAAACGGAATGTAAAAAAATGCAGGCGCTGCTGCGTTTTTATTTACAACTCGCCGCTTCGCTCACCATATTTCACATTGCCTTGATGCGAATTCAGATACACTGAAATATCGCTCGCACCTTATTGTTCAG
>NZ_LWFX01000598.1:0-593 GCF_001635175.1 Alcanivorax sp. HI0083
AAGGACGCGCTGTCGGCCACCGGCAACAAGGGCGTCACCCGCAAGTTTCCCCACACGCCGGGTATTGATGCCGTGGGTGTGGTTGAAGAGGCCAGTGATGGCCCGTTCAGCGTGGGCGATGCAGTGATTTGCACCGGCTATGATCTGGGCATGAACACCGATGGTGGCTATGCGGAATATATCCGCGTGCCTGCGGAATGGTTGGTGCCTCTACCGGATGGCCTGGCGCCTCGTGATGCCATGCTCTTGGGTACCGCAGGCTTGACTGCGGCACTGAGTGTGGAATCGCTACTCGACACGGGTGTTAACCCGGATCAGGGTCCGGTGCTGGTGACTGGCGCTACTGGCGGCGTAGGCAGTGTCTGCGTGGCGATTCTGGCCAAGCTGGGGTTTGAGGTGGTCGCCGTCAGCGGTAAAACGGATGTCAGTGAATGGCTGGCGGCTCTTGGCGCCGCGCGGATTATTGACCGTGAGGCGTTTCTGGAAAGCGCGGTCAAGCCGATGGCTAAAGAGCAATGGGCTGGTGCGGTGGATTGCGTCGGTGGTGAGATGCTTGCCGCTGCCCTCAAGGGCCTCAAGTATGGTGGCAGTGC
>NZ_LWFX01000599.1:0-323 GCF_001635175.1 Alcanivorax sp. HI0083
ACGGTTGGTCTAGAGGAGTGGCTGAAAGCAGGGTGAAAGAGCCGCTTCCCATGGTTTGCGATGCGCCGGCTTGACTGCCTGCAGTCCGAAACCGAACGCGGGCCACGGAGTTATCATCAATGGCTCCAAGGCCATCATCGTTGACAACCAGATGGTACGCTTCCGCCGGAGCCAGCCGCGATTGAGGATACAGGGCCAGGCCTCTGCCATTGTCTACCACCTGATAGTCAACCATGACGGTATTCCCATCAGTATCACTGACCAGCTGTAGGCGTGAGTCAATGTCATCAATAACCTCTTGCTCAAGTGCAGAGGAAAATCGC
>NZ_LWFX01000600.1:0-283 GCF_001635175.1 Alcanivorax sp. HI0083
GTGTCTCCTGTCACTATCAAGACCTCACCCAATAATATTGATGGTGCTTGGGCTGGAATACGTTTTGTCGGTGAAATGGATTTTGACTACGACAATGAAGAGCTTGTCGGCGATAAAATAAGTTATTTGAACGTTTCTGGTTATTCGGGAACCTCAAGTTTGGAAGGTGTTGGAATAAAGAGGGCTACATTAACGGCAAATGCTGGGTTGACACTGCGAGATGTTGTTTCTATAGGAACAGTGTTTGATGTGGAGGATGTTACTTCATACAGATCGCTTTTAA
>NZ_LWFX01000601.1:0-310 GCF_001635175.1 Alcanivorax sp. HI0083
ACAGTTATGGCTACTGAAGTTGCAGCCCGTCTGCGCGGTGCAAGAATTTCGGCTCAGAAAGCCCGCCTCGTAGCCGACCAGGTCCGTGGCCTGGAGGTTGAGAAGGCGCTGAATCTTCTGGAATTCAGCCCGAAGAAGGCGGCAAAAATCGTTAAGAAGGTGCTGGAGTCCGCGATTGCAAATGCGGAAAACAACGACGGCGCTGACGTTGATGAGCTGAAGGTGTCCACGGTGTTCGTGGATGAAGGCATGACGATGAAGCGGATTCGCCCGCGCGCCAAAGGCCGCGCTGACCGTATCCTCAAGCGTA
>NZ_LWFX01000602.1:0-298 GCF_001635175.1 Alcanivorax sp. HI0083
CTGTCTTGATGGCCATCATCGGGCCTTCGAACGTGCTCATGCCGTAGAAGGACAGCGCCACAATCATAAAGCGGATGATCGGGTCGGTGCGCAGCTTATGCCAGGCCCCGGAAAGGGTCATCATGCCGTTGATCATGCCGCCCCAGCTGGGCGCCAGCAGCACGATGGAGAACACCATGCCCAGGGATTGAGCCCAGTCGGGCAGGGAGGAGTAGTGCAGGTGGTGCGGCCCGGCCCACATGTAAACCGCGATCAGGGCCCAGAAATGCACAATGGAAAGGCGGTAGGAATACACCGG
>NZ_LWFX01000603.1:0-379 GCF_001635175.1 Alcanivorax sp. HI0083
ACTAATGATAAGTGATTGAGTGAAACCGGGAGCCCGATGAAAACAGTTTTAATACTGGTAGACGTGCAGAACGTGTACTACACAACACGGCAGGCGTTTAACCGCCGATTCGATTACAACAAGTTCTGGTCCACCGTGACGTCAGAGGGGCAGGTAGTGAAAGCCATCGCCTATGCCATCGACCGGGGCGATAAAAAGCAGCGTGAATTCCAGAACATCCTGCGTGCGATTGGTTTTGAGGTGAAACTGAAACCGTTTATTCAACGGTCCGATGGTTCTGCCAAAGGCGACTGGGATGTGGGTATCGCCATTGATGCGCTGGAATATGCTGCGGAGGTGGACTGCGTGGTGCTGGTGTCCGGTGATGGTGATTTCGATT
>NZ_LWFX01000604.1:0-900 GCF_001635175.1 Alcanivorax sp. HI0083
AATCTCCACCGGGTCACCGGCATCGCGGATGTCCACGAACTGCACGCCTTTGACCACACGGCCGGCGTCCACATCAAGACAAGGAATAATGCGTTTGGCTAAACCCATAATACGTCCCCGGCGCTCAGGCGCCGCTCAACTCATCGGACAGCGCCTGGCCTTCGGCAAAGTCCAGGGTGTTTTCGTAGATGGCACGTCCGGTAATGGCACCACTGATGCCCTGGTCAGCCACCGCACACAGGTTGCGCACGTCGTCCAGATTGGTAATGCCGCCGGAGGCGATCACCGGAATCGACATGGACTGGGCCAGTCTCACGGTGGCATCCACATTCACGCCCTGCAACATGCCGTCGCGGCTGATATCGGTGTAGACGATGGCGGAGACGCCATCGTTCTCGAACTGTTTCGCCAGATCGATCACATCCACATCGGTCACGTTCGCCCAACCATCGGTAGCCACTTTGCCGTCTTTGGCGTCCAGGCCCACGATGATGTGGCCGGGGAACTGCTCACACATGGCTTTGACGAATGCCGGCTCATTCACCGCCTTGGTACCAATGATCACCCACTGCACTCCCGCGTCCAGGTAGGCCTGAATAATTTCCGGGCTACGAATACCGCCACCAATCTGGATTGGCAGATCCGGGTGGGCCTTGGCAATCGCCTTGACGATCTCGCCATTCACCGGCTCACCGGCAAAGGCGCCATTCAGGTCGACCAGATGCAAACGGCGGGCACCACGCTCCACCCAGTGGCTGGCCACGGCAACCGGGTCATCGGAGAACACGGTGTCGTCTTCCATACGACCCTGCTTCAGGCGAACACATTTTCCGTCTTTCAGGTCGATGGCAGGAATCAAAAGCATAGTGATTTCTCAAACTGGGCTGCCATACAGGAAGG
>NZ_LWFX01000605.1:0-1049 GCF_001635175.1 Alcanivorax sp. HI0083
GAATTTGATGCCACCGGCAAGCGGCTGCGGGAGAAGCAGTTGCCAGAGAAAATTCAGCAGCGGCACGCCGAGGCCCGTCAACAATACCGGGAACGTTACCAGACCATGCAAGTTCGGATGGCGGCCATGCTGGAAGCAGAGAGTCTGCAGGAGCAGCAGGACGCAGCGGCGTCGCTGAAAGAGTGGATGGACAGCTTCACCCTGGAAAAGCCCCGTGACCCTTTTGACCCGAACAACTTGCCATGGGGCACCCCGGACCCGAACCTGACACCGGAGCCGTCCACCACCGCCAGAGAATTAAGCGCCAGGAATGCGCTTCCCCTATTCGAACGTGGCGTGCAACTGGCCAGTAACGTCATTACCCCTGACATGCTCGGACAACCCGGAGGCCCCACGGAAGAGGACCTGGCCGCCACCCTGGATGCCCAGCTCACCGATGCCGTCCGTGCGAAGGCGGAGGCGCTGGATCACGACCCAGTGGCAATCTACCAGTGGGTTCGCAATAATATCGAGTTTATTCCCAGCCATGGTTCCATCCAGGGCGCGGATTACACCCTGCAACACGGTAAGGGCAATGCCTACGACACAGCCAGCTTGCTGGTTGCCTTGCTCCGTGCCGCCAACATCCCTGCCCGCTACACGTTCGGTACCGTACAAATGCCTGCCGATCAGGTGATGAACTGGGTAGGCAACGTCAATACGCCGCAAGCCGCCAGCGATCTTCTGGGGCAGGGCGGTATCCCCAATGTTGGCATGGTCAGCGGAGGGGAAATCACCCACATCAACCTGGAGCATGTGTGGGTGGAGGCCTGGATCGACTATCACCCCAGCCGTGGTGCCAAGCATAGCGTGGGCGATAGCTGGGTGCCCATGGATGCCAGCTTCAAGCAATACGAGTACACCGAGGGCATGGCCCTGGAAGAGCAGGTGCCCTTCGATGCTCAAGGTCTGGCCCAGACCATTGAGCAGGAAAGCACCATCAATGAAGAAGAGGGCTGGGTGCAGGGCGTGCCCCAGCAGGCTATGGAAGATGCCTTTGCCGATTATCG
>NZ_LWFX01000606.1:0-7155 GCF_001635175.1 Alcanivorax sp. HI0083
AGTACCGCCAGAGCCGTGAGCCCAAGCTGGCTCAGCTCGCTCATTTCCAGTCGTGCCGCGAGCACAATAAAGAGGCCGGAAATGAGCATCACCGACAAGTTTTCCTTGAAGTGGAGAATGTCGTCGGTGCGTACTCCTTTGCGGTTGGCCAGCACGATACCGGTGGCGGTAACGGCTACCAGCCCGGATTCTTCACTCAGCCCGTTGGCCAGAACGAATTCGCCAATGATCGAGGACAGCACCAGAAAACTGCGCAGGTATTCAGGAATCAGGTGGCGGCGCAGCAGCTCGGCGAGCCCAAACGCCACAACGCAACCGATGGCGGCACCCACACCGATGGTCTGGAAGAACAGCCAGAGTGTATGCAGCACCGCGCCGTCCTGTCCGCTTGCCACTACCAGTTCATAGGCCAGTACCGCGAAAATTGCGCCCAGCGGGTCGATCACAATCCCTTCCCAGCGAAGCAGGCGCGACACACTGCTCACGGGCCGCACGCTGCGCAGCAGGGGAACAATCACGGTGGGGCCGGTCACCACAACAAGGGCACCGAACAACAAGGCCAGGCCCAGCGGCAGCTTCAGCACCCACCAGGCAGAGACCGTCACGATGCTCCAGGTGACCAGCGCGCCCCAGGTGACCAGCCGCCGCACGGTTTTTTCCAGGCCGCGAATCTCATCGAAGCGCAGCGTCATCGCGCCTTCGAACAGAATAATGGATACCGCCAGTGAAACACCGGGAAGCAGCAGGTCCCCGAACAGCTCCTTGGGTTGCAGTACGTCAAAGAACGGGCCAAGGGCAAGGCCGGTAAGCAACAAGGGCAGGATGGCGGGGAGCTTGATTCTCCAAGCCAGCCACTGGCAGGCAAACGCAGCCACGGTGATGATGGCTAGCTGGAAAGGGACGCTTAAATCCATGAAGTTCCTAGGTGATGAAACGGATCCACATCTGGCGGGCACTTATCCATTGGCCGGCGAGATGGGCATTGCGGTAGCCACGGGCAGGGCAATACGATTGCGGTCATGCTGCCACGAGCCAAGCCGCATTATGCATGATTGCGGGTGGCGGTAAACGCGTATTCGGGCATCAAGCGCCGGGCTGCTTACCCGTGAGCCGGCTAATAGTCACAGCCCCTCAGCCCTGTCGCAACCTGTTTTTACCTGCAAACATTGAACCTGATTCATAAATCGACTGAAAGGGTTAGAGCATTGCGGTACCATTGCGTGCGATTGCGCTCTTGAGGCTGAGTTTGCGGGGCATTGCTGAACCGCTCCGGCATATCCGTCTTTACCCCGCATCATTCTCAATCTGGGCTCCCAAGGGGCGCAAAACGTGCACCGGGGCCGGCATCAGGATACTTCATGCAAAACCTTTCTCCCGGCCGCCTGGCATTCTTGCTCGCCACCCTGGTGGCACTGGGGCCTTTGGCCATTGACACCTACCTCCCGGCATTGCTGGCCATGTCTGGCCATTTCGCCGTTGAAATCCATGCAGTGGAGGTGTCGGTCAGTGTCTATGTACTGGGGGTGGCTGCGGGCCAGTGGCTGGGCGGGCCGCTGTCGGATCAGTTTGGCCGCAAACCGGTGGCCTATGTGGGGCTGACCCTGTTTATTCTTGGCTGCCTGAGCATTCCGCTGTCTTCGAATATCGAGATGCTGTACATGCTGCGCTTTCTACAGGCGCTGGGTGGTGGTGCCACGGTGGTTATTGCGGCGGCCTCAGTACGAGATCATTTTACCGGCAAGGAAGCGGCCAAGGTGATGACCACCATCGGCCTGGTGATGCTGGTGGCCCCCCTGGTGGCGCCGGCAGTGGGGGCTTTGCTGCTCAAGTTGTTTGGCTGGCAAAGTATTTTCTACATGCTGGCGATATACGGATTCATGCTCTTTGGCATTGTGCGTTTCCTGCTGCCCACCGTGGCGGTGAAACCGGGTACCGAGCCGCTACGCCAGCGCATGTTCCTGGCTTATGGCCGGGTGTTGAGTAACCGCCAGGCCATGGGCTTTATTCTGGCCAATGGCCTGGCGTTTGCCGCCATGTTTACCTTTATTACCGATGCTGCCTTTCTTTACATGGAGTATTTTAGAATCACGCCAGAGCAGTTCCCCCTGTATTTTGGCGCCAATGTGGTGACCATGCTCGGCATGAACCGGTTAAACGTTTTGCTGCTGCGCCGTTACAGCAGTGCATCAATCATGCAGGTGGCACTGGCGTTACAGGTGGCGGCCTGTCTCACCTTGCTGGGTTTAACCCTGGCCGGTTTGCTGACGCTGTGGCTGGTGGTGCCGCTGATCATGGTTGCTGCAGGAATGGTCGCGTTGATCATGCCCAACGGCATCGCCAGCTTCCTGGATTTGTTCGATCGCGACAGTGGTGCGGCCACCGGGCTGAATGGCGCGCTGCAATTCCTGTTGGCAGGTGTTATCGGTTCGGTGCTGGGCATGCTCCACGATGGCAGCACGTTACCCATGACCGCCTTGATGGCCGCCAGTAGCGTGGCGGCCTGGGTGGCATTCTCTCTATTGGCTCGCCGACAGCCCTGAGCCTTTGGGCATCAGCGGTGGTGCCAGCAGGGCGGCCAGCGTTACCAACCCGGCGACTCCCCACGGCAGTAACAGCCAGCCACTCAATGGCAACTGGCTGTCGAACAGGCGAGTGCCGAGCGGTATCAGGGCGGCCAGGTGGATCAGATTGGCCAGCAATGCGGCCCCACCGAACAGATAGAAGGCTTGAAGTGCCGCGGTTTTACGCAGCAAGGCGCGGCGGCCCCCAATCACGATCAGCAACCGGTTGTCCCGCCGCAGGGCGTCTGTCATAGCCAGCAGGGCCGCCATCAGCACCAGCAGGGCAGCGAGTAACAGCAGTACGCCCACCACAAAGGCCGCACGGCTAGCCTGGCCGATGATATCCTGCAGCGTGGCCAGGATGGCATTTACGTCCAGCAAGCTGATTTGCGGGAATTGCTGGACCAGATCGCCCAGCTCTGCCTGCTGATCTGCGGGCAGGAAAAAGCTGGTGATCCAGGTGCGGCCCTGCGTCTTCAGTGTGTCGGGCGAAAAGATGAAATAAAAATTGGGAGCAAAGCTTTCCCAATCCACCTCACGCAGCCCCACCACGGTGGCACTGATGGTCGGCCCGGCGCCGGTGAACGTGAGCGAATCCCCGAGTTGTAGTCCCAACGAATCCGCCAGTTTGCTTTCCACGGTGACTTCATTGGCGCCGCTGGCCCAGCGCCCTTCGGTGAGAATGTTGCTGTCCGGCAGGGCATCGGCTTCGGTGAGAGACAGGTCCCGGTTCAGGGCGCGTTCAGCCCGATCCTCTTCCTTGGTAACGGCGCTGCGAACGGGCTCGTCGTTAATGGCGGTGAGCCGGGCCCGAACCACCGGATAGAGCGGCTGGGATTCACTGTTGTGTGCGCCAAGCCAGTCATTGAAGGCGTCCAGATCCTGATCAAACAGATTGATCACGAAATAGTTGGGCGCTTGTTCCGGGAGCGTGGCCCGCCAGTCGCTCAGCAATTCCCTGCCGGTTTGCACCGACATGGAAAGCACGGTCAGGGAAATGATCAGGGCTGCCAGCAAGGGCAGGGTGGTCGCCTTGCGGCGGCTCAACCGGCGCAGGGCCAGCCGCGCGGGCAGGCTCAGGCGCGTACTGAAACGGTCCAGTAACTGCACCAGTGGCCACAAAATCATTGGCAGCCCCAGCGAGACTGCCAGGGTGAGCAGCAAGAGCGGCCACAACGCGGCCAGCGAACCGGTCATGATGGCAGCCAGGGGAACAGGCGTGGCAATGGCGATGAGCAAAACCCGCCGCCCCAGTCGGGTCGGCGCCTCACGGCCACTGAGTAGTGCGGTGGCGGGCAGCGACAGGCTCACCCACAGCGTTGGCGCGGCAAATCCGAGCCAGAGTAGCACCGGGCCCAGCAGTCCCCAGATCACCGGCGCCATGAAAAACTGTTCCGCACCGAGCAACGCGGAGAGCTGCCAGCCCACCAGTACGGCAAGCGCGACACCGGCAATGATCGGCAGCAGCAGCGCAAGCACATCACCACCCAGTAGTCGCCGGACGATTTGCCGTTGTCGAGCGCCTACGGTTTTCATCACGGCACACAATGTTTGTTGCTGGCGCGCACGATGGTTGGCGGTGAGATAAATGGCGGCGGCACACAGCAGCACCACCAGCATCACCGCCAGTTGCGACCACAGAAACATTTGCTCCACCGGGCCACGGCTACGCAGATCTGTGGTTGCCACGGTTTCGATGGACTGGTCCGGACGCAGGTTATCGCCAAGCTGTTCATCCAGGGCTGCACGTTGCTCACCATTGGCGGCCACCAGCAGGTGGTGCCGGTAGCGACTTCCCGGGCCGAGCACGCCGGTACTTTCCAGGTCCGACAGGTGCATAAGGGTACGAGGGTTCATGCTGTAGAAGCCGGCCTGTTGATCTGGCTCCTGCACCAGCACCTTGTCGATCAGAAAGCTGCGCTCACCAAGGGTAATGAATTCCCCGGCTTTAAGCCCCAGCCGGTCCAGCGCCTGGCCAGCCAGCCAGACGGTTCCTGGCGTGGGGCCATGGCCCACGGGGTAAGGCTCGCTAAAGCGGGAGTCGCTGACCGACAGCTCACCATAAAGTGGGTAACCGTCGGACAGTGCGCGAATGCTGGACAGCAAAAACTGATCTTCATTGATCAGTACGCTGGCAAAACCGGTTGCTTCAGCATGGGGCAAATCGGCAACGGCCTGTTGCTGGTTCTCTTCGGGGAAACGGGAACCTTCCAGAATCCAGTCTGCCCCCAGTGCCACGGCGGTTCGCTGATTGAACCGCTGATCCACGCTGTCACGCAGAATCAGCATGGCAGTCATGGCAAAGGCCGCCACCAGCAGGGCCAGGGCCTGAACCCGAAATGCGGGGGATCGCCAGGGTTTAAACACTGAGGCGGCCCTCCGTCAGAGAGACCGATCGCTGGCAGCGACCGGCCAGCTGCGGGTCATGGGTGACTAGCACCAGCGCGGTTTTTTGCTCCGCATTCAGCGTAAACAGTAGATCGGCCACATGCTCACCGTTAGCGAAATCCAGGCTGCCGGTGGGTTCATCGGCAAACAGCAAGGCCGGCGACACAACAAAAGCCCGCGCCAGGGCAACGCGCTGCTGCTCGCCACCGGAAAGCTGTGCCGGGAAGTGATGTTGCCGGTGGGCCAGGCCCACCTGATCCAGCCAGTGCATGGCCAGCTCACGGCGCTTTTCGCGGTTGAGAATTTCCAGCGGCAGCATGACATTTTCCAGCGCGGTGAGGTCATTGATCAGCTGAAAATGCTGGAACACGAAGCCGCACTGTTCGCCACGCAGTCGTGCCCGCTCGTCCTCGTCAGCCTGGCTGAACGAGGCACCATTGAGTTTCACGTCACCAGCCGTGGGCACATCAAGACCCGCCAACAAGGAGAGCAGGGTGGACTTGCCTGACCCGGAAGGGCCTGTGATCGCCAGGCTGTCACCGGCATTCACCTCAAGCGTGATATCCTGCAGCAAATCAAGCCCGCCTTCTGGGCCCTGAACGCGCTTACTGACATTGTGGGCAAGCAAAACGGGAGACGCTGTATTCATCATGGCAAGATATCTTCTACTGATTCAGTTGTTGTGCGTGACAGCATCGGTTCACGCCAGCGGTGTCTTGATACTGGGCGATAGTATCAGTGCTGCCTACGGTATTGAAAAGTCGGCGGGCTGGGTTGCTCTTATGGACCAGCAACTGCAGGAAAGGTGCCCGGATTATCCCGTCATCAATGCATCGGTTAGCGGTGAAACCACCGCCGGCGGCAAAACGCGATTGCCGGCACTGTTGTCACGTCACCAGCCGGATCTGGTGGTGATTGAGCTGGGGGGTAACGATGGTTTGCGTGGTTTGTCGCCCATGGCCATGGCGAGGAACCTGGAGCAAATGGTCGTGCTTTCGCGGGAAGCGGGAGCCACCGCGGTGCTGTTGGGCATGCGCATTCCCCCCAATTACGGCCAGCAGTACACTGCCTTGTTTGAACAGCAATTCAAGGACGTTGCGCAATCCACCAGCACGCCCTGGGTGCCCTTTTTTCTGGATGGCGTGATTGAGCAGGGTTGGGTGCAGGATGATGGCATTCACCCCACCGTTGATGCTCAGCCGCTGTTGCTGGAAAGCGCCTTGTCAGTGATTGAGCCGCAACTGCCTGTGCAGTGCCAAGGCAAGAGTGATCAGTAAATACAACCGAGCGAGCCCCGATGTTTGATTTAGGCCCATCATGGCAGGAAATACTGGATTACTGGTTTAAGGATGGCCTGGAGCATGGCTGGCCATCGGGCAACATGAGCAAGCGATGGTTTGCCGCTACGGCTAGAGACGATGCGGAAATTGCACACCGCTTTGGTGCGTTGGTGGATGCGGCCCTGCAGCAGGAACTGGTGGACTGGGAAAGAACCCCCCTGGGGCGACTGGCGCTGATTCTGTTGCTGGACCAGTTCACCCGCAATATCTACCGCGGCCAGGCCCAGGCTTTCAGTGGTGATCATCGGGCCGCCACGCTGGCCATTGAGGGGCTGTCACGGCAGATGCACAGCAAGCTGCCGCTGTGCGGGCAGGTTTTCTTTGTGATGCCGCTAATGCATGCCGAAGACGAAGATCTGCAGCAGCAATGCCTTTGCGCACTGGAGGCTATCAGGGCTAATGCGCCCCAGGCACTGGCCAGCCATGTGGACAGTTCGCTGAAATCCGCGCGGGAGCATCTGCAAATCGTTCAGCAATTTGGTCGCTTTCCGCACCGCAACCGCGCGCTGGGGCGGGACAGCACGGCTGAGGAGCTCAGCTTTCTGGAAAACAGCTCCGGTTTCGGGCAGTAAAACCGGTGCTCCGGTAGAGAAAGGCGCTACGCGGGTTTACGGCGGATGTAGAGCGTCTTGTTGACCACCGCCACGCGGTTTCCATCGCCATCCACGATTTCAACCGGCCAGCACGGCAGGTATTTTTCTCCCCCATCGGTGTTCGCGCGGATATCGTCGATCATGGCATCGGTGAGCTGAAAATGGGCGAAGACCCGGCCCTTGCCGGGCCGGACAAATTCTATATCCGCTGCCTTGTCCCAGACCACATAATCGCGCCCAAGCACGGTCATCACCATCAGCATGTAGAACGGG
>NZ_LWFX01000607.1:0-464 GCF_001635175.1 Alcanivorax sp. HI0083
GCGATGAACCAAAAAAAGGGGGCACCAGACGGTGCCCCCAAGGGGAAACAGAATCAGCGCGATTCCGTCTAGAACACTTCGAACAGGCCAGCAGCACCCATGCCGCCACCGATGCACATGGTGACGACCACGTACTTCACACCGCGGCGCTTGCCTTCGATCAGGGCGTGGCCGGTCATGCGGGCACCGGACATACCGTAGGGGTGGCCGATGGAGATGGCGCCGCCGTTGACGTTGTATTTTTCCGGGTCGATGCCGAGCTTGTCCCGGCTGTACAGGCACTGGCTGGCGAACGCTTCGTTCAGCTCCCAGAGGCCGATGTCATCAACCGTCAGGCCAAAGCGCTTGAGCAGTTTTGGCACGGCATACACCGGGCCGATGCCCATTTCGTCAGGGTCACAACCGGCCACTGCCATGCCACGGTAGGCGCCCAGCGGTTGCAGGCCCAGTCGCTCGGCTTCCTT
>NZ_LWFX01000608.1:0-553 GCF_001635175.1 Alcanivorax sp. HI0083
ATCCAGGCCCGTGTCTTTCAGAACGGCGATGCAGTCACGAATGGCGCCCACACCGGGAAAGACCACCCGGTCCGCCGCGCGGACCTGATCCGGGTCGCCGGTGATGATGATGGTCTGGCCATTGGCGACCTTTTCCAGCGCCTTGCCTGCGGAGTGCAGGTTACCCATGCCGTAATCAATAACGGCAACGACTTCACTCATATTCGGGAGCCTGTGCTGTACGGTTACTCGCTTTCGCTGAGGGTACCCTTGGTAGACGGGGTAATACCGTCCATGCGCGGGTCCGGCTCCACCGCCATACGGAGCGCGCGGCCAAAGGCCTTGAACACGGTCTCAGCCTGGTGGTGCGCATTCTTGCCGCGCAGGTTATCGATATGCAGGGTAATCATGGCGTGGTTCACGAAGCCCTGGAAAAACTCATAGAACAGGTCCACGTCGAAGCCACCGATGCTGCCCCGGGTGAAATCCACAAACATTTCCAGGCCCGGACGGCCGGACAGGTCCAGCACTACCCGTGACAGGGCTTCGTCCAGAGGCACATAGGCGTGACCGT
>NZ_LWFX01000609.1:0-455 GCF_001635175.1 Alcanivorax sp. HI0083
TGAAATCCCTACCTGAACTGTTTTCCAACAATGAAAAATGGCGCCACGAAATTGAAGAGCGCCACCCCGGCTTCTTCAAGGCGCTGGGTGAACAGCAGAACCCGGAATATCTGTGGATCGGTTGTGCCGATTCCCGGGTGCCAGCCAACGAAGTGGTAGGCATGATGCCCGGCGAGCTGTTTGTTCACCGCAATGTGGCCAACCTGGTCAACCATACCGACCTGAACCTGCTGTCGGTGCTGCAGTTTGCCGTGGATGTATTGAAGGTGAAGCACATCATGGTGGTGGGCCATTACGGTTGTGGCGGCATCAAGGCGGCCATGGAAGATGTGCCCCATGGCCTGATCGACAACTGGTTGCGGCAGGTGCGCGAACTGTACCTGCGCAATCGCAAGAACCTGGCCGAGCTGCCCGATGAGGCAGCGCGAGTGGACAAGATGTGTGAGCTGAATGTG
>NZ_LWFX01000610.1:0-521 GCF_001635175.1 Alcanivorax sp. HI0083
TCCCTTCCTGACCACCTTCGTGGATCTGTTCACCGCCTTTATCTGTTTGTTGGTGGCCTGGTATAGCGTGCACTTCGTACTCGAAGAGTATGAGTACGCTTCGCCGGCATTTGCCAGTGTGCCGAGCTGGTTATTGCAAGCCATTATCCCGGTGGGCTTCTCGGTTATGGCACTGCGCTACGTCGTGCTGTTTGCTCTGGGGTTAATTGGCAAGCGGCCGAAAATGCAGGAGCCGACGCCATGATCATTGCGGCGATTGTTCTGCTGGTGGTGCTGGCGCTGATGGGCGCGCCCCTGTTTGCCATTATCCTCGGCGCAGCCGCACTGGGTTTCTATACGCTGGAAATCGAGTTGGCGGTGCTGCACATCGACATCTATCAGCTCAGTAATTCCGTGGTGCTGATGGCGTTACCGCTGTTTACCTTCGCCGGTTTTTTGCTGAGTGAATCGAAAACCGCCGACCGCATGTTGCGGCTCAGCCAGGCCGCGTTCGGCTGGATGCCCGGTGGCATGGCCTTTGT
>NZ_LWFX01000611.1:0-702 GCF_001635175.1 Alcanivorax sp. HI0083
GGCAGGGCATCGTACCGAGCAAGGCGGCCACCATGGCCAGCATCGCCTGCGATTTGATGATGGAACGGTTGCTGAAACCGGAGGATGTGTTCAACAAGCTGGACCCCCACCGGGTAGCGGAGGAAATTCGTGATCCGCTGATTCAGTCGGTGGAAGACATCACCCGGGAAGTGGCGGCGGAATACCAGCCGGGCCTGTGGGAAGCGGCACCGGAATCGGTGAAGCGGCTGATTATCCAGCGGATCCAGAACGAAGCGCCGCACATGGTCGAGCAGATCATGGAGGACATCAAAAGCAATATTACCCGGGTGTTTGACCTTAAGGATCTGGTAATCAACGCGTTGGTGCGCGACAAGGAATTGCTCAACCGGGTGTTTCTGGAAGCCGGCCATGTGGAATTCAAGTTCATCCGTAATTCCGGCATCTATTTCGGTTTTGCCATCGGCATCGTGCAGGCGGTGGTGTGGGCTTTTACCCACAACATCTGGGTGATTCCCCTGTTCGGGCTCTTCACCGGCTGGTTCACCGACTGGCTGGCGCTGAAAATGATCTTCAACCCGAAACAACCGGTGCGTTACCTGGGGTTGTTCGAATGGCAGGGCCTGTTCCTGAAACGGCGCAAACAGGTTGCTGCTCGTTACGGTGAGCTGGTTGCCAGTGAAATTGTTACCCCTGCAGCGGTGATCGAAGCCATTCTTAAAG
>NZ_LWFX01000612.1:0-470 GCF_001635175.1 Alcanivorax sp. HI0083
GCGCGGTGGACGAGTTGCTGGTCAACGGCAGCGCTGTCACCTTGCCGACGGATTCCCCCGGTAAAGTTGTGCGAATCTCCGCTCCCTGATTCGCGAGGGTAGAAAACACCATGGAACCGGAAGTTAAAATCCAACGTCGTAAAACCCGCCAAATCATGGTGGGGAATGTCCCTGTCGGTGGCGATGCCCCGATCTCCGTACAAAGCATGACCAATACCGAAACCTGTGATGTGGACGCCACCGTTGGCCAGATCCGCCGTTTACAGGATGCCGGTGTGGATATCGTGCGGGTGTCGGTGCCGTCCATGGATGCCGCGGAAGCCTTTGGCAAAATTCGCAAGCAGGTGGATGTGCCGTTGGTGGCGGATATCCATTACGACTACAAGATTGCCTTGGCGGTGGCTGAGCAGGGTGTGGATTGCCTGCGTATCAACCCCGGCAATATTGGCCGCGAAGACCGTATCAAGGCA
>NZ_LWFX01000613.1:0-597 GCF_001635175.1 Alcanivorax sp. HI0083
CATAGTAGCGGCTGACCACTTCATCATGGAGTTGTGCCAGCAGGGGCTTGAGATGTTCCGGCGGTGCCTGGTCACAGCAGGCATTGGTTTGCAGGTCTGCACTGGAATGCAGCTGTTTGCCGTAATAATCCTGTACATCGTTACGCATTGAGCGTCTCCGGGGGAAGGATAGTTTGTCATCATGCTGTGAGCGCAGGCGGTCCACTTAACGATCTGGTGGGTCAGAGTAGAACGCCGGGCATTGGGCCGAAATGATAAAAAGTGCACTGGCGGGTAGTAGCGGTCAGCGACTGTGAAAGTCGCGTGAATCAGGGTGTCTTGTCCAGTTTGTCGAGGACCGCGTCGACTTTCTCCTGGCTGACCGTTTCCGGCGGAGGGCGGCGCAGCGAGGTCACCAGCGCACGCAACTGACGTACGTAGCGGCGACAGTGGTGGCATATCAGTAGATGCAGACGCAGTGCGAAGCGCTCCCGTTTGCTTAGCGGGGCGCCATCCACCAGGGCGTCGGCTTTTTCGACGACGTGTTTGCACTTCAACATTCGCCTGTCTCCTGAAAATGATCCACCAGCTCAAACAACCGCGCGCGGGCACGGTGCA
>NZ_LWFX01000614.1:0-851 GCF_001635175.1 Alcanivorax sp. HI0083
CAGGCCGAACCGATTGGCGACCTGACTGCCGACCAAGCATTGCGACAATTACATAACGCGGTGGAAACTCTACCGCTGCCAAAAGGTTATGCTCTGGAATGGGGCGGCGAATATGAGAAAGCCAGCGAAGCGCAAGCGTCCCTGGCGAAACAGGTACCGCTGGGGATCCTTGTGATGCTGGTAATTTCAGTATTATTGTTCGGAAAGGTCCGTCAGCCGCTGATAATCTGGCTGATCGTACCAATGTCGATCTGTGGCGTGAGCATCGGCCTGTTACTAACTGGTCAGCCATTCACTTTCATGGCAATGCTCGGCTTCCTCAGCCTTTCCGGAATGCTGATGAAAAATGCCATCGTGTTAATTGACGAAGTCGACGCACAGGTCAAGGACGGTAAGCTAATGAGAGATGCACTAGTCGATGGCAGCGTCAGCCGCCTGCGCCCCGTGATCCTCGCGGCCTTCACCACCATTCTCGGCATGATACCTCTGATGTGGGACGCCTTCTTTTCGAGCATGGCGATTACTATCATGGGGGGGCTTGCCTTCGCCACTCTGCTTACCATGGTGGCAATACCTGTGCTTTATTCACTTTTCTTCCGCGTGCGGTTCTAGGCGGGCTCTTGAAAACTCCGCACACTAACATAGCTTAGCATGAGCCCTCGCACTCTTCTTGGATTATATGATCCAGCCGATAGTGCATGCATCTATCCAAACAACATTTATCACAACTTCTCTTGCGACATAGAGCGCACTTCCATTTGGGCGAACATTACCCCCAACTGAATAGCGAATTTTGCTATTCATATTCTCGTCTTTCACGATCGCAATTCAACACATGTGATTTACAAAAG
>NZ_LWFX01000615.1:0-525 GCF_001635175.1 Alcanivorax sp. HI0083
TTGCCAATCACGCCCGGCGTCCACACCTGATCGCCGTGACGGTGCTGACCAGCATGGATGACAGCGACCTGCAGCAGGTGGGCGTGGTGGATGTGCCCAAGGTACAGGTGCAGCGCCTGGCAGAGCTGGCCAGGGCGTCAGGCATGGATGGCGTGGTCTGTTCGGCCCAGGAAGCGGTAATGCTGAAACAGGCCTGCGGATCGGCCTTTGAACTGGTGACCCCGGGGATTCGACCACAAGGGTCCGAGGCAGGAGACCAGCGTCGGGTACTGACGCCGGTACAGGCTCGTGATGCGGGTGTGGACTATATGGTAATCGGCCGGCCCATCACCCAGTCCGCCACACCTACGGATGTAGTCGACGCTATATTACAAAGTCTGGGCTAATCTGCTTACAGCACCGTTTGTGGCTGGCGGATAACAGCAGTATTTATACCTCCTTAAAGTGAGATTTCCATTCAGAATAAAGAATACGGAGATCTCATATGAAACCCTGTTACATTGCGATTCTGCCTCTGCTGATGGC
>NZ_LWFX01000616.1:0-234 GCF_001635175.1 Alcanivorax sp. HI0083
CTATGGCGCCCTGGACGCTCCCCGGGAGCCTGGCGAACGCTTGCTGGCCATGGTGGATGATTACGTGGCGCTGGCGGAAAAAGCCGCTCCCGGTGATGAGGCTACGTTGTTGCCGCGATTGGAATCTGCCATGCAGGACTATCTGTTTGCCAAGGCTCGCGACCATGGTGTCGCCCTGTCGGAGGATGAACTGCAGGATGCGCTCGGGTTTGATATCAACCTGAACAGTCAGGG
>NZ_LWFX01000617.1:0-4969 GCF_001635175.1 Alcanivorax sp. HI0083
TGACCACATAATTGCGCTCACATTGATTGGCTGAATTCATTGGTGAAATATAGTCACCGTTGGAATAAATCGGCGCGTAGCTATTACAGGTTGTTGTTGGCTGGCCACATACTTGCTCCAGTTTTACGGCGCGTACCTGAACTTCCTCGCTTCGCTCGTAATACACTGGGGCACGAAGCTCAAAGCTTGTAGCTGTACGCTTTCGGTACTCCGTAACATCTCGACAAAAAATCCAGACACAAACTCGCTCTGTTCTGGTTTGCTCTTGGCACCACCCCTGATTCTTGGAATTATTGCTACAATAGTTGGAACCACCTGTGCCCCAAGCACTCCAGCTTGACCAACTGGTAACACGACAATTTTCATTTGTTGCATCACAGCTTCCCGATGTTAGAGGCTCAAACGGCCCTTCATAGCGAACATCACAGCTACCATCGTTTGGATCACAGGCTCCGCCGGAAGGCTGGTAATTCCCGTAAGAAATACGGCAATCATAATTCTCAAACTGCTGAGGAAGGTTCTGGCAGCTGGTCAACGCAGGCGCGCTAATCCAAGGCCCTTCATACACGAAGTCACCTTGGTTATTTGTTACCGGTTGTGTGACACAATTTTTTTCAATACTCATGTCCACACAGGCGTTTTGCGGAAACCCATTACTGGTAATGGCATCTTTACCCAGCATATAACGACCCATTTCATTGTAGGCTGTAAAGGTCGGCGTTCCCCCCGTCGGGAAAATTTCATTCACCGCATATTTGATCGCCGCGCGCCCCCCGTCAGTCATCTCTGAGACGGGAAAAATCACCTTGCCATCATTGCCATTATGAAAACGACCAAGCCCCATGTTGACCCGGTCCGGCAGCGCATCCACCATATCGCTGAATGCTTCTTTGGTCATATCAATGCGCTGCACTTCGCCCGGCTGACAATTACTGGTTTCACACCAGGCCATACTGCCTGAGCTATCCAGCATTACCATGACATTGGCAGCCGGCGCATTTTGGTTATTGTCCGCATCCGCATCCGCAAAGAAAATTTCAGTGTCATCGGCATATACATTTGCCATCGGAAGGCAAAGAGCCAGACACAGCATTGTGGCAAGCCTATTTACTGACATCATCGTTCTATCCCCCTGCCTTATTGAATTTCAGCACTTGGCAAAATCCCACGTTTGAGCAATTCCTGCACATGCAAATCGCCAATATTAAACGTTGCCATCTCGCTGTTTCCTGATATTTCCACCTGGTAATCCACGAAGGTCCCGCCATTACCCGTAGAGCTTATCTGCGCACCGGAAATCAGCCTGAAGCCATTCACTTGCGAGGTTGAACTCGCCTTGAGCAAACCACGACTATCCATAAAATCAGCACCCGCACACAATCCATCCTTGCGAGGGTTGTCAGACACCACACACCGGGTCATAACGTCCCCGCCCAAAAAGTTGGAGAGATTAATCGTGCTCATGCCATCAAGTTCTTCATACGCCTCAACAATGGCACTCTCTGCGCCTTCGAACACCATGGCATCGGCCTGCATACCGGTTGATACCCTGGAGGAAAACATACTGGTTTTCATGGCCGAGATACCCAGCAAAGATATCGCCACCAGAATGAGCAAGGCCACCAGAAGTGCAGCACCCGTTTGCTTGTTCATTGCTCCACCTTCGTCATATCAAATTGCATCCCAATCATAATTTCTCAACCGCACCGTGGTGCTAAGTGCCTTTCTCATTGCGCGATCCGCTGGCTCTGTCAAGGTCTCACCCAGAATATGAAACTCCCTGGTCCCATCACTTTCAGGCAATGCATCATTTGCCCGGGACAGCAGCAACCCTATTTTCACCGCCACAACGGGAGTATCTGCCGGCACTTGGTCTTGCGTCACATAACGCGACACCCCCAAGGCTCCATCGCTATTGGTGTCAATGCCGTACAAGACCTGAAAACTTTCCACTCCCGGAACCAGCTCAACCACTACATTGGTATCAAGGCTACCCTTGCAATACAGGCTTTCATCATCTACGTAATAGGTTGTCGCCACTTCTGTCCAATCCGCCACCGTATTACCAGCACAATCACTTTTTCCGTTATAGGCCAGAGTCAGGCGATCATTATCCGTACCCTCTGCAGAAGCGGGAATTTCTCCACTCCAGTTAGAAAACTGTATGCCCATATCCCTAGTCGCAGTGACCGTATCCCAAATAAGACCCGCTTTACGTAGATCCCTAATCATGAACCGCATTACCTGCTGACTATCCTGCTGCAGCTGCGACGCAGTTTGCTGAAGTACGAACGTTTTCTGATTGGTAATAAAAAGCTGGATAGCCGCCGCTGTAACAATCAAACCGAGCACCAAGGCGACCATTAATTCCACCAGGCTAAAACCTTTCTGTGCAACTCTCATCGCGACACCTCCAGCACCACACACGTTGCAGATTCATCCATGTTGATACCCGTCGCGGTAAGACAATCATCCGGCTCCATTTTTCCCCAGCTCACAATGACGCAACTCATGCTGTTGCCGTTGCAAGGGGCTGCCTGCACACGACCATTTGGCAGCTGATTTCCGGAAAGCCAGGCCAGCTGGGCAATATCCAGCGCGGCCATCTGTGCAGCAGAACAGTCTGCCCCTTGGCAGCCAGTTTCAGGGTCCCCGCCCGGTGTTACCGGAGCGTCAGGCCAGCTTGCAGTCGCAAGGTATGTGGCTCGTTCAGCCCGGTTGGATTCAATTCTTTCCAGTGCATCCTGGCTGATCAGGGTTGCCTGGGAGCGGTTATTGGCTTCTTCTGCGCCTTTCAAGGCCGCCAACTGCAAACCGGCATACCCCAGTACTCCAATTGCCAGTATCAGCAATGCAACCAGAACCTCCACCAGACCAACACCTCTTTGGGTGTGTACTTTTTGTACTTGCTGTTGTTTTCTCATGGGCTGCAACTGACATCCTCGCTACTGACTCGCCCCACGACTGACACGCTGACCAGTCGACCACTATCCCCGGCTTTCGCGTTGCACAACCGGAACGCCACCGGGGTGTTGCTGGTGAAACCATCCGGCTTGAATACCGGCCCGGCGGATCCCAGCGTTTGGGTAACCACCACATCCCCGGCAGGCAAAAAGGTTTGATCTTTTTCTACACTGCCTCCAGGAAAATCCAATACCCAGCCGGTTTGCCAGTCAGTGCCCGTCTCCGGCGTGACACTGACCTGCTGGCGCAAACTCACGGACTGCATCTTGGCCATTTTCAGTGCTGTAATCATGTCAGCCACCGTGGAGCGCAACGCATTACTGGCCGTCACTCTTTGGTAAGAAGGAATGGCATAGGCCAACAACACGCTCAACACCAGCAAAGACACTATTAGCTCGACCAGTGAAAAACCGGATTCCTGTTTCTTCATCCCTGCCCCAAGTGATTCTTAATAGACGTGGATATCACTTTAGCAATGCGCCGCCGACCATCAATTGAATGGAGACCAGTGGGGCCTTGCCGCACCCGAACGGTATAAGCTGCTGAAAAATAATGAATTTTGGTACTTTAGTGTGTGAGAGGTCTCACACTTTAATCGTAGACTAGAGCATTTTTTTGCTTAGCCAAAAGAACTAGGCTTGGCTGCGGAAGAATGGACGGTCTAAAAGACGGGACAGGCGCTACGGGCGTAGCGCCTTGGGCATGGAGAAGCGGATGTTTTCTTCACGGCCGGGGATTTCTTCGGCGTCTTTGCCTCCCAAGCTCTTGAGTGTAGCAACGACCTGCTGCACCAGGTCCTCAGGGGCGCTGGCGCCGGCGGTGACACCAACAGAGGCTTTACCTTTCAGCCAGTCCGCATCAATCTGCGACGGCTCGTCAATCAGGTAGGCATCCGCACCACAGCGTTCGGCCAGCTCACGCAGCCGGTTGGAGTTGGAACTGTTTACCGAGCCGACCACCAGCACCAGACCACACTCCAGCGCCAGCTGGCGTACGGCATCCTGGCGGTTGGTGGTGGCGTAGCAGATATCTTCGCGTTTGGGGCCAAGGATCGCCGGAAAACGCTGGCGCAGGGCATCAATGACTCTGGCGGTATCATCCACACTCAGGGTGGTCTGGGTGACGAAAGCCAGTTTGCTTTCATCGCGCACCGTCAGGCTTGCCACGTCGGCTTCGTCTTCCACCAGATAGATGTCGCCCCCATAGGATGTATCGTACTGGCCCATGGTGCCTTCCACTTCTGGATGGCCAGCATGACCAATCAGGATGCTTTCACGGCCTTCACGGGCATACCGAATGACTTCCATATGCACCTTGGTGACCAGCGGGCAGGTGGCATCGAAAACCTGCAGCTGGCGCCGCTCGGCCTCTTCCTGCACCGCTTTGGAGACGCCGTGGGCGCTGAAAATGACAATGGCGTCGTCCGGCACTTCGTGCAGTTCTTCCACAAACACGGCACCTCGCTGACGCAGGTCTTCCACCACATAGCGGTTATGCACCACTTCGTGACGGACATGGATCGGCGGGCCGAATACCTCCAGGGCGCGGTTGACGATATCGATGGCACGATCCACGCCAGCACAGAAGCCACGGGGATTAGCGAGACGAACTTCCATAAGCAGTTGACAGTTGATAGTTGATAATTGATAGCGGAAAACCAACGGCCTTCCGCCAAACGAATGCCGATACCAGCAATGACTTCTCTTCAGTTAACTGTCAACTTTCCACTGTCAACTATCAACTGATTTTAAATGGCTGCTCGGGGGCGTGACGCTCGATACCGATAATTTCCACTTCAAAGGTGAGATCCCGGCCTGCCAGCGGATGATTGAAATCCACCATCACCCACTCATCGTCCGCCTTGGCGATCACGCCTGGCAGTTCGGCACCGGCCGCATCGGCGAAACTCAGCACCATGCCGGGCTCCAGGGAATCGTGCTCGGCGAAGGTGTCGCGGGTGAAATGCTGCACATTCTGCTCGTTATACTCGCCGAACGCCTTGGCG
>NZ_LWFX01000618.1:0-412 GCF_001635175.1 Alcanivorax sp. HI0083
TTTGCGGTCACGGCCGTAAAGGCTCCTTTCCGTCCATGAATCGGTGACTGCGTGCGTGAGCAGCATGCACTACATCATAGTGCAAAGTACTGTCATATCGATAATGGGCAGGTGGCCAGCGGTGTATTGTAAGGACAAAAGGACGATTGTGGTTAGCCCTGCACGGTGAATCTAATCCAACAGCGCCAACAGTGCCTGTTGTTTCCCCTGTGGCAGTTGGCGAAAGCGCTCCAGCAGGAAAGCTTCTTCGCCGCCTTGCGGCACCGCTGCTTCGCCATGGGGCAGGGTATGCGGCCAGTTCTTCAGGCTATGTTCCAGCCGGGCAATAATTTCCGCGTTCATGCTGCGATGGCTGTGGTTGGCCGCTTGCGCGACCTCGTTTCGCATACCGCAGGGAAAACGAACCACGAAC
>NZ_LWFX01000619.1:0-1051 GCF_001635175.1 Alcanivorax sp. HI0083
CTGCATGCGAGTACCTTCCAGCAACATGCCGCCGTGCCATTCAAAACGAGGCTGCTTTTCCAGGAAACAGTAACGCAGACCATCCAGGTCTTTCTGCTCGTCCAGTGCAATGGCAATGGCCAGGTTCGCCGGGCCAAACCCAATACCAACGACATCGTATTCCTGAGAATGAACGATCATGGTGATATGTCCTCAATGTGGCGGAGACCGAACGGCCTCCGGTTTATCCATACACCGACCACCGAAGAATTCGGACAGTCAGCCACTTGCTGCCGGATAGTGGTGGGCAGCGCGCCATGGCGGTTCAGAGTGAAAAAATCCGAACCGTGATTTTCAGCTCAGCTCGCAACGCTCAAAAAACGCATCACGATGCAGCACCATCAGGGCTGCGCGCTTGTGCGGAAAATCAAACTCCTTTGGCTTGGCAAATCGCCTGGCTTGAAGGTGTTGAATCATCCTGTCGTTATCCGAGCGTGGCTCGGACACAATCCTTGTGGTACGACAATCATCGAGAAACAGGTAATGGCAGAGCGCATTCAGCCATGCCTTTACCTTGTGCGGGCCACGGTGATGGTCTTCGCCCACCAGCATGTGAATCCCGCGATCAAAATCCTGTGCATCGTAATAGGGTGCGATGCGATCTTCCTTGGCCCAATACGCTTCAAAGTAAGCGAAGGGCTCATCATCTATGCAACCGATCAGGTTAAGCACTCGCGATTCTTTCGCCTGGCTCTCCAGGTATGCGCGATGCTCTTCCAGGGTGCCGCTCTGTTCCCAGAAGGCAGCCACACGCTCGCTGTTCTGCCAGCGCATGAAACGGTGCAGGTCTTCCTCAATATCCAGCGTGCGCAGAGACACCCACGCCTGAATACCGGTATCAAAACGGCGGTACACTTCCCCCGCCGGCTTGGCGCGGCGTCGTGGGTGACGCCGGCCGGATGCATCCATGATCATGGTGACCGGATACGGCAAGGCATCGCCCTGGCTTAACCAGTCACCGGGCAGCTGCCAGAACATGTCGCGTTCCAGCCGTGCTGTCTGATTTTCTTCC
>NZ_LWFX01000620.1:0-204 GCF_001635175.1 Alcanivorax sp. HI0083
AATATTCTTGCTGTAACTCTTGCAGGCCGCCATCAGGTCTTTCAGCGGATACTTGCGGTTCAGCGGCACCAGCTGGTTACGCAGCTCGTCATTGGGTGCGTGCAGGCTTACCGCCAGGGACACATCCAAATCCTCGCTGAGCTGATTCATCTTCGGAATCACCCCGGAGGTAGACAGGGTGATACGTTTTTTACCGATGCCGTA
>NZ_LWFX01000621.1:0-439 GCF_001635175.1 Alcanivorax sp. HI0083
AATGCCGCCCACCCCATCATGGTCCCGATGGCGCAAGGCGACGGTGTCGCGTTCACCGCTGTACGGATCGATGAAGATAAATTCTATGCGATCATCAATACCCAGCCCGGCTCGGGCGCGGTACCACATGCCGATATAATCCACCGGCGGCCGGGACGACAATGATCGGGTAGACAAGGTATTCACAGGCGCGCCACTTCCACATAGGGCAGGCGATCATCCAGTTGCGCCCGGGGGTCACCGTCGTAGCTCACCAGAAAGTGATCACTCAATAACAGACGGCGGCGGTAGCGTGCCGGCACGCGTGCCAGAGGATCCTGTGCAAAGAAACCACACACCAGGGCATCATATCGACCATGAAAANGGTCCACGGCGTGATCCAGCAACAGACGCAGCAAATCGGGCTGGTTATCTTCCACCACCACACTGTGCAAGGTCA
>NZ_LWFX01000622.1:0-766 GCF_001635175.1 Alcanivorax sp. HI0083
TCAGCCCCCACTCCCATTGAGGAGTAGGTCGAATTAACCTGAAAGGCGTAATCCGACACTCAACGGAAAAGGCAGCAGAAACGGCCGATAGTCGGCTTACGGCTACGCCTAAGCAGACCTACGAATCAGGATTCAGCCCTACTGCTCAAACAAACCTTTAACCGGCATCAAATCCGGGTAGTCGGCCTGCTTCTTTTTCGCCTTGGCCTGAAACGACAACATCATGTCATCGTGGCGGAACATGCCCGCCTGCCAGGTGGCCATGTATTTAAGGCTGTCTTCCACGCTGTGGTCACGGCTGTAGTTAAGCATTTCCTTACAGCCCAGAACGGCCAGGGGAGAATTGGCAGCGATCTCTTTGGCAATCTCCATCACCCCTGCCAACATGCTTTCGGCATCATCATAAACCCGGTTGACCAACCCTTGCTCCGCCGCTTCCCAGGCGCTGAAATTGCGGCCGGTATAGGCCAGCTCACGGACCAACCCCTGGGGCATCAGCTTGGGCAGGCGCTGCAGCGTACCCACGTCTGCCGTCATTCCCAGGCTGGTTTCCTTGATGGTGAAGAACGCATCCTGGCTGCAATAGCGACTGTCTGCCGCGCACACCAGGTCCAGCGCACCGCCCACGCAGCCGCCCTGAATCGCCACCAGCACAGGCATGCGTACTTGCTCCAGTACACTCAGGCAATCCTGCAGCTGCAACACCACCCGGCGCAGGTTTTCTGCCATGCGCCCCGGATCGCCAGCCATGGGCACAGCGTCTGCA
>NZ_LWFX01000623.1:0-314 GCF_001635175.1 Alcanivorax sp. HI0083
TCATCATAAACCCGGTTGACCAACCCTTGCTCCGCCGCTTCCCAGGCGCTGAAATTGCGGCCGGTATAGGCCAGCTCACGGACCAACCCCTGGGGCATCAGCTTGGGCAGGCGCTGCAGCGTACCCACGTCTGCCGTCATTCCCAGGCTGGTTTCCTTGATGGTGAAGAACGCATCCTGGCTGCAATAGCGACTGTCTGCCGCGCACACCAGGTCCAGCGCACCGCCCACGCAGCCGCCCTGAATCGCCACCAGCACAGGCATGCGTACTTGCTCCAGTACACTCAGGCAATCCTGCAGCTGCAACACCACCCG
>NZ_LWFX01000624.1:0-365 GCF_001635175.1 Alcanivorax sp. HI0083
TGCCACCTGCAAACGCTCCCCCATCCGCAGCTGCTCGATGTGAATATAGCGCCGACACAGCTCCAGTTCTTCTTCCAGTGAGGCCTCGTTTCCACTGTTCTTGAGGCTGGCGCGAAACAGCACCGACAAGTCCTCCACCACCTGCTCCGCCCCATCCGGGTCCACCGCGATAAGGCTGGCGATAATGTTCATGGAATTGAACAGAAAGTGCGGGCGGATCCGTGATTGCAGGGCCTGAATACGTGCCTGCAACTCAGCCTGATCCTTTTGCCGCAACTGCTCCTGCACATAGAAATAGCGCATAACCAGGCCGGCGATGATCGCCGCAATCAAGCCGTTAACCGGAATTTCTGTAGACCACAGCC
>NZ_LWFX01000625.1:0-396 GCF_001635175.1 Alcanivorax sp. HI0083
AACAAGACACAATGAGCCCGTCTTTGTTCATCCATGGTTAAGGATTCAGCGCAAATATGGAAACCCTGCGGCAACGCTGGCGCCACATTATCTTTGGTACCGATACCCCAGCCGGGCAGCTGTTCGATGTGCTGCTTATCGGGGCGATCCTGGGAAGCGTGATTGCGGTCATGCTCGACAGTGTGTCCAGCATCCGTGAAGAGTATGGCGTGCTGTTGTACGCGGCGGAGTGGTTTTTCACTCTGCTTTTTACGGTGGAATACGCCATTCGCCTTTGGGTCAGCGACCGACCGCTGCGCTATGCACGCAGCTTTTTCGGGGTGGTGGATTTACTGTCCGTCATCCCGACCTATCTGAGCCTGTTCATCCCCGGTTCCAATTACCTGCTTACCATCC
>NZ_LWFX01000626.1:0-478 GCF_001635175.1 Alcanivorax sp. HI0083
GATTCGCTATTTCATGACCATTCCGGAAGCTTCCCAACTGGTGATCCAGGCGGGTGCCATGGCCCAGGGCGGTGAAGTCTTTGTGCTGGATATGGGCGAGCCAGTGCGCATTGTGGACCTGGC
Organism: Alcanivorax sp. HI0083; assembly: GCF_001635175.1. NCBI lineage: Bacteria > Pseudomonadati > Pseudomonadota > Gammaproteobacteria > Oceanospirillales > Alcanivoracaceae > Alcanivorax > Alcanivorax sp. HI0083. The sequence continues at coordinate 124 of NZ_LWFX01000626.1, forward strand.
GCGGACCATGGTGCATTTGATGGGCATGTCCGTGCGGGATGAGAAGAGCCCGGACGGTGATATCGAGATTGCTTTTTCCGGCCTGCGGCCGGGTGAAAAGCTCTATGAAGAGCTGCTGATCGGTGATTGCAGTACGCGTACCGAGCACGAGATGATCATGCAGGCCCATGAAGAAAAGCTGGAATGGGATGAAATCTCTTTCGCTCTGGAAGCCTTCCGCAAGGCGCTAAGTCGCGCCGACAGGGATGCCCTGCGGGCTTTGCTGCGCAGCTATGTGAATGGGTACGAGCCGAGCGGAGTGAGCGTCGAGGCGCCCAAAAGTGCGCCTAGCCGTGAATTGCCGACAATGGTGGCG
>NZ_LWFX01000627.1:0-409 GCF_001635175.1 Alcanivorax sp. HI0083
GGGTATTACTCTTTGGGTGCTGGCGTCAGCGCGAGTAAAGTTATTGATCCAGTCGTGCTTTTCGGCTCTGTAGGGTACACCTACGCGTTTGACGCCACCGGGTTGAATCAGCTGCGAGGAAACCAGATTCTGCGCGAAGTGCAGCCGGGCGATAGCCTGAATTTCTCCATGGGCTTTGCGTATGCGCTTTCATATGAGGTGTCCCTGAGCGCGAGTTATCAGCAATCGTATAATTTCGATACCAATTTTATTTTCGAAAGTTATTCCGCTCAGTCAGAAGATTCCACATCCAGTGTCGTGAATACGTCACTGGGCTTGCGTACTTCCAGCAACCGCATTGTGAACTTGAGTTTTGGCTTTGGTTTAACCGAAGACTCCCCAGATGTGCTGCTTGGCATTTCTATGCCGA
>NZ_LWFX01000628.1:0-679 GCF_001635175.1 Alcanivorax sp. HI0083
CCAGCATTACGGCGACTGGAAGGATGCTTACCCCTATACGGATGCGGATATCCGTGGGGTGCTGGCGAAGCCGGAGGCTGGGAGAGTAACGACCGACGGGAATGCCGCCAGCAAGATTGAAGATGTGCCGTCCACGGCCTATCTGGAACAGGTGAAGGCCATTCTTACTGGTGAAGGGGAAGCGGCCAATGGTGCAGGCGAAGCGGTGCAGAGCGATATCACCGCTCAGCAACGCCTGCTGATGGGCATGTTCAGCCACGACACCTTTCTCGACCTGATCCGCAATTTCATCCTGTTTGAACCGGTGGAAGGCCGCCTGATCAAGAAGGTGGCCCGTTACCAGCAGTACCGGGCAGTGAACAAGGTGATCGAGCGACTGAAGCACGGCACTACCCGTAAAGAAAAGTCCGGGGTGGTGTGGCACACCCAGGGCTCGGGCAAGTCGCTGACCATGGTCATGCTGGCGGTGAAGATGCGCCGCGACCCGGAACTGCAGAAGTACAAGCTGGTGTTCGTCACCGACCGTACCCAGCTGGACAGCCAACTTTCCGCCACCTTCCGCGATGCCCAGAACGAAACCATCTATAACGCCAACTCGGTGGCCAAGCTGAAAGAGCTGCTCACCAAGGATGCCTCTGACATTGTCACGGCCATGGTGCAAAAGTTTCAGGATGCCGAG
>NZ_LWFX01000629.1:0-369 GCF_001635175.1 Alcanivorax sp. HI0083
GGTGCAACAGAAAAACCGCACCATTCACGCGGGCGATGCCAGCAGCTCCCAGGTGTTATACTGCGTCGCTCTGCCACTCAGCGATTGCGAGATAGATGTGCCCGAGGTAACCGCGCCCGGTGAATTGCCGGTCCACCAGATTCATTGCCAGATCCAGCAGATCGACGCGCTCAACCACGACGTCAGCCGGGTCTGGCTGCGCCTGCCCGCCGGCAAGAAAATCCAGTGGCACGCGGGCCAGTACCTGATGCTGAACCTGCACGGCGAAAGCTATCCCTTTTCCATCGCCAACCATTGCGATGGCCGCGATATTGAATTGCACATCCGCCATGGTGATGACAACAGCGCCGCCCAGGACATTATGGCCAG
>NZ_LWFX01000630.1:0-338 GCF_001635175.1 Alcanivorax sp. HI0083
GGTTTTCCTTGTCAGGCATTGTGCGTCGAGCCTCTGGTGTTTAATCACCTTCGACCTATGGCTAATAGAGTGTTGGCAAAACGCTCAGCAAGCTGTCAATCGGAGTCACTTTCGTGTTGATGACAATAAGAGGACAGGGCCATGACAGCAAGAAAAGCCACGTACCTGTGCGGCGCCTTGGTGTTGGCGCAGGCAGGCATTGCCGGTGCAGACACAACGCTGGAGGAACGCATCATTGTGCTTGAAGAGCGCATGGATGGGGTGAAAAGTGGTAATACCCATATCGATTTCGGCGGCTTTATCAAGGCCGACACCATGATGAGCAAATACAGCGATGG
>NZ_LWFX01000631.1:0-676 GCF_001635175.1 Alcanivorax sp. HI0083
CCCCGTCTTGCCATGATGGTCACGGGGTTCTCTGCTATGCTCCCGACACACTGAGACGTCTTGCAGCGCACGATTCAATGCACAACGCATGCAACAGGGTGCGCTGAGACATGGCAGAGAGCCCTACTATGATTACTGTGCATCACCTGGAAAATTCCCGTTCCCTGCGTATCGTCTGGCTGCTTGAAGAGTTGAGTCTGGACTACGAAATCAAGCATTACGCCCGCAACCCGAAGACCATGCTGGCCCCGGCCGAACTGCGCAAGATTCATCCTTTGGGCAAGTCCCCGGTGATCACCGACGGCGACACCGTCATTGCCGAATCCGGCACCATTATCGAATACCTGGTACATCGCTACGGCAACGGCCAATGGCAGCCCGCGCCAGAGGATGACCAATGGCTGAACTACCGCTACTGGCTACACTACGCCGAAGGCTCGCTGATGCCCTTGCTGGTCATGAAGCTGATCTTCAGCCATATCGCCAAAGCCCCCATGCCCTTTTTTGCCAAACCCATTGCCAAAAAAATCAGCGGCAAGGTCACCGGCACCATGCTGGACCCGCAGCTGAAAAATCACCTGGCTGTCATTGAACAGCACCTGGCAACGCAGACCTGGTTTGCCGGCGACACCCCGTCCGGGGCCGACATCCTGATGAGCTTTCCCCTACAGGCTGC
>NZ_LWFX01000632.1:0-560 GCF_001635175.1 Alcanivorax sp. HI0083
GGATGATTCCTACGTTGCCATTGAATATGACCGTAGAAACTATTTGTTGCCGGTGAAGTGTGAAGATGACGTTGCTAAAAGACTCAAAGATGCTGTGCTCGATGGGCTTGAAGAATATCTGCAGGCTGTTTTAGACGATTATGTAGGTCAAATATTGACCGATAGATACTTATTCATTGGCAGTCAATTTCTACCAGAACCAAGCATCAATCTGCGCTTAGAAATGGAGGCATTGCTATGTGTAAAGGAGAGAAAGGGTAGCGATGAGGCGGCCTCTAGAGCGGCGATGTTCCTATCTGGCTGGATATGGAGGGCTGCGTGCATGAAATCTGAAGTGCTAAGCAAAAAACTAGGGGTGATGCGTTTGCTTATGCCACCAGATGGTAGGATATCGATATTGCGATCAACAGAGAATGGTAAGTTGTTGATTTTAAAGGCTGTGGTTGCGCCGCCGCCAGGCAGAAATGTTACTCCGGGGATTTACCAAGGGGCTTCAATCGATTATGTAAAATCAACTAAGGAAATCAACCGTGTAGACTTGTCTACAAAAGAGCAGTATG
>NZ_LWFX01000633.1:0-491 GCF_001635175.1 Alcanivorax sp. HI0083
TCCATTTCACCGACAAAACGTATTCCAGCCCAAGCACCATCAATATTATTGGGTGAGGTCTTGATAGTGACAGGAGACACGGCCGTCCCATTCACATTCACACCGCTCTCCGCCACGATATACCAGTTACGATCCACTTGCAGAACGGCCCCCGCATCAATCAATAGGCGCTCATTAAACGTCGTATCACAGGTTACGAAATGGTTTCCGGCTGTCACCTTTATCGGGTCGACATAGTTACCACAAATATTGCCCGTCACTTCCACGTAGGGGATATCAACGCAGATGTTGTCTTCGATTTCCTGGTTTTCCAGGCAGCTATCAACGGGAACTTCACAGCCTCTTGTGGTTTCGATCTGCCCCTCAGGGCAAACAGGCGGAATCTCGGTGCATGCCACCCCATCCCATTGATATCCTTCATTACAGTTTTGGTATACATACTCACTAGCATTACAAGCTGAATCACCATATGTTTTTTGGTGATGTGTGTA
>NZ_LWFX01000634.1:0-596 GCF_001635175.1 Alcanivorax sp. HI0083
AAGAAAAAGCCCGGTACCTTGCGATACCGGGCTTTCCTTATTTGGCTCCGCCTGCTGGGCTCGAACTAGGCGGATTCAACTGAATTCGCCAATGATTAACCGTCGACCGCAGGGCGGCCAATCATTGGGCAAAGAAAAAGGGCTTACCCGTGTGGATAAGCCCTTTTCTTATTTGGCTCCGCCTGCTGGGCTCGAACTAGGCGGATTCAACTGAATTCGCCAATGATTAACCGTCGACCGCAGGGCGGCCAATCATTGGGCAAAGAAAAAGGGCTTACCCGTGTGGATAAGCCCTTTTCTTATTTGGCTCCGCCTGCTGGGCTCGAACNAGCGACCCAATGATTAACAGTCATTTGCTCTACCAACTGAGCTAAGGCGGAATGTCTTGAGGCGCGTATATTAGTGACGCCTCCCGGGGTCGTCAACACCCCGGGGGTGCGTTTGTTGCTTATTTAGCCAATGCTTGCTCAATCCGGCGGATGGCTTCTTTCAGGGTATCCATGCCGACGGCGAAAGACAGGCGCATGCAGCCCGGTGCGCCGAAGGCGGAACCGGGGACCAGCGCTACTTCTGCCGTTTCCAGCAGCAGGGTGGCC
>NZ_LWFX01000635.1:0-1346 GCF_001635175.1 Alcanivorax sp. HI0083
TACGCCATCATGGCGTAGCCGCTGTACATCAGGAAGTCGTAGCTGGCGGTGGAAACCATGTCACGATCTTTCGCGGCCACCAGCATGATGCGGGTGGTCAGGTAGTTCCACTCGGCGGCAATTTTCAGCAGCTTCCAGGCGAACGGACGCAGCTTGGGGTCACGCAGGTTCTTGGTGCCGAAATCCACCAGTTTCTTGGAGAATTCGCGCACACATTTGCCGCGGGAGGACAGCAGAACCTTGCGGCCCAGCAGGTCCAGCGCCTGGATGCCGGTGGTGCCTTCGTACAGGGTGGAGATGCGCGCGTCACGGGCGATCTGTTCCATGCCGTGTTCTTTGATGTAGCCGTGGCCACCGAATACCTGCATGCCGTCGTTGGCGGCTTCCAGACCTTTCTCGGTCAGGAACCCTTTCAGGATCGGCGTCAGGAAGCCCAGCTCGCTGTCCCAGTGCTCGTATTTCTTCATGTCGTCTTCGAGCATGCCGGCGATCATGTTGTCCGCGTACTGGGCGGCGTAATAGATCATGGCGCGGCCGCCTTCAGCGATGGCCTTCTGCTTGAGCAGCATGCGGCGCACGTCACCGTGGTGGATCAGGCTGTCGGCGATGGCATCCGGCTCTTTCTTGCCAGACAGGGCACGCATGGACTTGCGCTCTTTGGCGTAAGGCAGGGCGCCCTGGTAAGACAGTTCCGCGTGGGCAACACCCTGCATGGCTGTACCGATACGGGCGCTGTTCATGAAGGTGAACATGCACTCCAGGCCACCATGCTCCGGGCCGATCAAAAAGCCGGTGGCTTCATCGAAGTTGATCACGCAGGTGGCGGAGGCCTTGATGCCCATTTTCTTTTCCAGGGAACCACAGTTCACGCCGTTGTCTTCACCGATCTTGCCCGGCAGGTACTTGGGCACGATGAACAGGGAAATCCCCTTGGTGCCTTTCGGCGCATCGGGCAGGCGGGCCAGCACGATGTGGACAATGTTTTCGGTCAGGTCATGGTCACCGGAAGAGATAAAGATCTTGGTGCCGGAGATTTTGTAGGAACCGTCTTTCTGCGGCTCGGCCTTGGTTTTTACCTGGCCCAGGTCGGTGCCGCACTGCGGTTCGGTCAGGCACATGGTGCCGCCCCAGGAGCCCTCGGTGAGCGGTACCAGGTAATCCTGCTTCTGTTCGTCGGAGCCATGCATCTGGATGGTGTTCATGGCGCCCAAAGACAGGCCCGGGTACATGGAGAAGGACCAGTTGGCCGTCGCCATCATTTCCTGTTTGATCAGGCCCAGTGACATGGGCAGGCCCTGGCCGCCCACTTCCACCGGGTGGCTGAGACCCTGCCAGCCACCGGCCAC
>NZ_LWFX01000636.1:0-491 GCF_001635175.1 Alcanivorax sp. HI0083
CAGCGGGTGCGCGTCGGCGAAATCGGGCTGACCGGCATGGACATGCTGCACCAGGTGGACGCCCAGGGGCGGGATGCGTCTACCCGTATTGAGGCCGCGATGCCGTCGGGGAGCGGCTCGTCGAGCGCTTCATCTTCGTCTTCGTCCCAACCCTGGCAAGTGACGGTGGACCGCGTGCGTCTGATCGGCAGCCAGGTACGCCATGAAGACCTGTCCCTGAGCCCCAATTTCCGTATCGGCTTGTATCAGCTGGCTGGCACGGTGAGCAATCTGGATACCCGTCCGGGAAGCACCGCCAGGCTGGATCTGAGTGCGCAAGTGGACCGCTATGCACCGTTTTCCATCAAGGGGCGTTTGTCCCCGGAGCCATTGTCTACGGACATGGTGGTGTCGCTGAACAATTATGAAATGACCAGCCTGACGCCTTATACCGGCCTGTACCTGGGGTACAAGGTGGAGAAGGGGCAGCTGGGGGTGGATACCGAAGTCAC
>NZ_LWFX01000637.1:0-358 GCF_001635175.1 Alcanivorax sp. HI0083
TTTTGAACTTTAAACCTTGAACTTTCAACTCGCTCTCCGCCTTCAGTGCAGGCGAAAGAGCGGCAGTATATCATTGCGCCTTTGTACTTCGGGCCCTTTCTTATGTCAGAACCTCTGGTCACGGTGCAGTCGGTGTCTGTAACCCTCGGCGGCAATGCGGTGCTGTCTGACGTCAGCCTGACCCTGGCGCCCGGCCGCATTACCACCCTGATCGGACCCAACGGGGCCGGCAAGAGCACCCTGGCGCGGCTGGTGCTGGGACTGGTGCAACCGGATAGCCACAATGGCAACACCAGCGGCACCATCAACCGCCGCAAGGGCCTGCGGGTGGGCTACATGCCCCAGCACATCAAGATTG
>NZ_LWFX01000638.1:0-284 GCF_001635175.1 Alcanivorax sp. HI0083
TTGGGGTTGTCCCAGTGAGCCAGCGCATTAAACCGGTTATTGATCATGGTCAGAGTGTCGCGCAGGTTTTCCTTGCGCCGTTCTCCCCGCGCCAGGTTGGCAAAGTTGGTGGTAATGCGCGTGTTGTCGGCTGGACGGTAATCCTCATCGAAACAAATGCGCTTGATGCTGAAAGTGAATTCGTTGCTCATGGTGCCAGGGCGTCCGCGTCAAAATGGGTCGTGGCCTGCGTCGCGCTGGGTAACTAACGCGACGAAGCGTGATATGCGGCCATTATGCTCAAT
>NZ_LWFX01000639.1:0-10389 GCF_001635175.1 Alcanivorax sp. HI0083
CATGGTGGTTATCCCCGTGTTGTTGTTATGCGGTCAACATTACGGGGACGTTCGTTCCAAACCTATGGTGGCTTGGTGGGGCTTCGGTGTCGGGCTGTGACGGCGAGTAACGCAGTGTAATGCCAATATGCGAACCAGTGCACAGTGGTTGTGTGCACTGATGGCTTGCGGTTGTGGCGTTTGGCGAAATGTCGACGCTACAGGGTTATTTTCACGTGGGGTGATTCGTCGAGTGCCTTGTAAATGGCTTCCACCTGCTCCCGGTTGCGCATGGTGACCTGCGCGGTAAAGGAGATGAAAGTGCCCTTGCTGCTGGGTTTGCTGCTCAGGTGTTTGTCAGCGTCAAAATCATCCAAATGAGTGGTCAGAATCTCGATCAGGGCGTCCTCGAGGGGGGCGTCAACGGCGCCCATGACCTTTAACTGCATGTCATGGGGAAATTCCCACAGGTGTTCCTGGATAGCCATGGGCTGCTCCTGTCAGTCTCGTGTTTCGGGGGTATCAAGCCCGCAAAGCCGGCGTTTATGCTGAACGTAGTGCCGGGCCAGGGTCTTCCATTGGGGGCCTGGCTGGCCGTTACCTATTATAGCGTCGTTAAGGTGGGTCACGGGTACCACTTCCCTGGTGGAGCTGGTGATCCAGATTTCATCCGCCTTGCGTAGCTGCATTTCGGTGACTTCCCGCTCTTGCAGCGCTAGCCCGTGTTGATGGCACAGCTCTACCACCAGGTCCCGGGTGATGCCGCCGAGAATGGCGTGGCTTTTCGGCGGGGTGGCAATGCTGCCGTCTTTGACCACAAAGACATTGCTGGCCGAGCCTTCGGTGACAAAGCCATCGCGCAGCAAAATGGCCTCGGCCGCGCCAGCGGCTACCGCTTGTTGGCGGAGCAGGCTGTTGGGTAACAGGGAGACGGATTTGATGTCGCACCGGGCCCAGCGAATATCGTCCAGTGTGATCGCTTTGGCGCCGATGGCGGTGTCCGGGCTGTTGGCGGCGGGCACGGCGATCGGGCTGGTCATCATGAAGACGGTGGGGGTGACGGCAGGAGAGGGAAACGCATGGTCGCGCTTTTCGGCGGCGCCGCGGGTGATTTGCAGGTAAACCGAGAGGTTGCCGTCGCCATTATGGCGCAGTAATTCCTCGCACAGGGCGCGCCATTGTGCGCGGCTATGGGGGTTGTGGATTTCCACTTCGGCCAGGGACCGCTCCAGACGAGCCAGGTGTTCTTCGAAGCGAAACAACACGCCGTTATAAGCAGGGATAACCTCGTAAATCCCGTCGGCAAACAGAAAGCCCCGGTCCATCGGGGAGATCTGAGCGTCTTCGGGGGCCATAAAGCGGCCGTTGAGATAAACCTGGGGCATGGTGAAAGGGCTCGACGTGAGAGTGACGGTACCAGTCTAGCGCACCTGCCTGGCCTGGATGCAAAACCGGCGCAGTGCCGGCTCGATAGGACGAGACGGACTGCGACGGTTTTCTATTGCATCAGGCGCCTGGCATCAAGCGTTCTGTGTTATCAGAACAGACCTTTGAAGAACAGCAGAATATGGTGCCAGAGCTTGGTGAAAATACCCGCTTCTTCGACCGGTTCCAGTGCGACCAGGGGCTTCTTGACCAGCACCTCGTTGTTCATGTTCACGGTCAGGGTGCCGTACTGCTGGCCTTCCAGGATAGGGGCTTTTAGTTGCGGGGTGACACTGATTTCCGCTTTCAGGTTTTCATGGCTTTCGCGGGGAATGGTCAGTACCAGGTCTTCCGCCAGGCCCAGACGCAGCTGATCCTGTTTACCCATCCACACATCCACGGTGTCTAGCACGTCACCGGCGCTATATGCCTTGTAGGTTTCGAAGAAGCGGAAACCGTAAGTCAGCAGTTTCTGGGATTCGCGGGCACGGGCGCTTTCGGAGGCGGTGCCCATGACCACAGCGATGAGTCGCATGTTGTCTTTCTTGGCGGAAGACACCAGGCAGTAACCGGCTTCGTCGGTGTGGCCGGTTTTCAGTCCGTCTACGGTGGGGTCACGCCATAGCAGCAGGTTACGGTTCTGCTGGGTGATACCGTTGTAGGTGAATTCCTTTTTGGCGTACAAGTCATAGTGGTCGGGGAAATCGCGCACGATAGCCCGGGCCAGAATCGCCATGTCCTTGGCGGTGGTGAAATGGTTTTCCGCCGGCCAGCCGGTGGCATTCATGAAGTGGCTGCTGTCCATGCCCAGACGGTTGGCGTGCTGATTCATGAGGTCGGCGAAGGCATCCTCGGAGCCGGCAATGTATTCGGCCATGGCCACACTGGCATCGTTACCGGACTGGATGATGATGCCGCGCAGCAGGTCCCCCACCGAGACACGGGTACCTTCGCGGACAAACATGCGCGAGCCGCCCATTTGCCAGGCTTGAACGCTGATCGGCGCCATGTCCTTTTCGGCGATGTTGCCTTTTTGCAGCTCTTCTTCGGCAATGTAGGCGGTCATCATTTTGGTCAGGCTGGCGGGCGGCAGACGCTGCTCTGCATTATGTTCGACGATGATCTGGCCGCTGGCGGCATCCATCAGCAGGTAACCCTTGGCTTCGATCTGCGGCGCACGGGGGACCATTTGTGCCTGGGCTTGCAAGGAAAGGGCGGTGCCGAGCAAGGCACAGAGAGCAAAAACGGTAAAGCGGAAAAACTGGGGACGCATGGGTATCCTGCCTGTTGGTTGTCCTTGGATGGTCTCTCTTGGATGGTTCAGGGAATCAGTAATGCGCCGATCGTGTCATGGCGCCGCCCGGGAAAGAGCCCGAAGGGGTAGTTGGACACGAAAAAGGCAAAAAATTCCATAAAGCCATCAAATTGCGTTATGCCATCACTTGATGGCTGCATTCTAGAGGACTGGGGATGGCCTGTTAACCGGGGAAACGGCTGATATGGGCGTTTTCAGGGGCTGACGGGCATGGGGCGGTCAAAACCGGCGTTGGCTACTGTCTCTCGCACTTGCTGGCGCAGCTGGTTGCTCTCGTAGGGGCCGATCCAGACCCGGAACAGGTCGCCGTCAGAGTGCTGTATCCGGGTGTCTACCCCCAGCTGGTTGACAAGTTCCTGTTGCAGTCGCTGTGCGCTGGTTCGGTCTGAGAAGGCGCCTGCTTGCAGGAACAGGCTACCGCCTTTGCTGGCGCCATTGTCGGCGGTGTCCGTTTTGGCGCTGGCGTTGTCGTTCGCTGCTGAAGGAGGTGGACTGTCCAGCGCAGCACGCACGGCCGTGGGCACGGTACTACTGGGGCCATCGGGTTGTTGCTGACTGCTGATTGCTTCGACCCGTACCCGCCCGGTGCCGGATTGCTCTATACCCAGGCGTACCGCAGCGGCCCAGGACAAATCGATGATGCGATCCTCGTGGAAGGGGCCGCGATCGTTGACGCGCACCACCAGGCTTTTGCCGTTATCCAGGTTGGTGACCCGGGCATAGGTGGGCAAGGGCAGGCTGCGATGGGCGGCCGTGAACTGGTACATATCGAACGGTTCACCACTGGAGGTGCGATGGCCATGGAATTTCTGGCCATACCAGGAGGCTTTGCCTTCTGCCACGTAGCCGTCCGCCTGGGGAAGCACCTGATAGGTCTTGCCCCACACACTGTAGGATTGCGGGTTGCCGTAGCGACTGCGGGGTTCCTTTTTGGGCACCGGTTCCGGCAGCCGGGAAACATCCCGGGGCTCTTCCGGCGCGGTGTCCTGCTGCAGGCTGTAGCGGTCCGAGCCTGGCGCATCGTTGTTGACGGCGGGTGGGGCACTGTCGCCAGCGGGCCCCGGAGCGGTGGCGCAGGCCCCGAGGAACGCGGAGGTGATCACGGCACAAGCCAGACGCTTCATTGACTATCCTCCAGTGCGGCCGCCAGTTGTCGTGATAGTTGTAGCACGGCCATGGCGTACAGGCGACTGTGATTGTAGCGGGTAATCACATAAAAATTGTCGGTGGCCAGCCAGAACTCCGCACCGTCGGTGCCTTCCAGATCAAGCAGGGCGACCCGGGTGCTGGCGGGCAGGTCGAAGCAGTATTCGCTGACCAGTCGATCATCGTTGCAGCTGAGCGCAGAGACGCCGGCGTTGTTGGCCTGTGCCAGGGTAAAGGATGGCTTGTACCCTTTTTTGGCCAGCGGCACGTAACCGGCGCCATCCAGGTGTGCTCTGGCGGCTACGGGCAACCCGGGTTTCCAGTTGTGCTCGCTGAAATAGTTGGCAACGGAACCGATGGCATCCACCGGGTTGTTGACCAGATCGGTGACACCGTCATTGTCGAAATCCACCGCATAAGCCTGGTAACTGGTGGGGATGAACTGGCCGTAGCCCATGGCGCCGGCGTAGGAGCCGGTGATGGTTTTGGCATCGATGTGGGCGTTATGCTCCAGTTCGAACAAGGCTTTGAGCTGCTTGCGGAAGAAGCTGCCCCGAGGCGGGTAGTCGTAGCCCAGGGTGGTCAGGGCATCGACCGCTCGGTAGGTGCCCATGTAATCCCCGTAGCGGGTTTCCACTCCGATGATGGCGAGGATGATTTCCCGGGGGATGCCGTAGGTTTGTTCTGCACGGGTCAGGGTGTCGGCGTGGGTGTGAGCGAATTCCACGCCTTTCTGTACCCGGCTCTCCTGCAGGAAAATTTTCTGGTAGGTCGCCCAGGTATGGGTGTGTTCTGCCGGCCGCGCTATGGATTCGAGGATCTTGGGCTGGCATTGCGCACTGCCCAGGACGTCGCGCACCCGGTCTTCGTCCTGCCCCTGGGAAACCAGCTCGGCAATCAGGGTCTTGGCCTGTTCACGCTGCAGGTAGTCGTTGTTTTCCGGGCAGGTATGTTCGGCCTGGGCCGGCAGGGCCGTGAAGGTCAGGGCGGCGGCCACAAGTGTCGAGTAAAGAGTGCCGGAGCAAACAATGCCTGGCATGCATGAATAGAAACGACGCAAAGGGGAATCTCCTGTTTTCATTATTTCCATGGGCTGTGCTGTCGAGGTGAGACGCCCGAAAAACCGGGCGGTCCACTCCCCGCGTTCAGTAACTCATCAGCCGCCGGTGGGTGTGAATCGACATCAACATGCCGAAACTGGCCAGCAGTGTCACAACCGAGGTGCCGCCATAGCTGATCAGGGGCAAGGGAACACCTACGACAGGTAGGAGTCCTGACACCATCCCAATGTTCACGAAAACATAAATAAAAAATGTCATCACCAGGCTGGCGGCAAGAAGCCGGGCAAAGGTGTCCTGGGCCTGCCAGCTGATAAAGAAGCCGCGACCGACAATCACCAGGTACATCATCAACAGGATACTGACGCCAACCAGGCCAAATTCTTCACTGAGTACCGCGAGAATGAAGTCAGTGGACGATTCCGGCAGGAAGTCCAGCCGCGACTGGGTGCCGTCGAGCCAGCCCTTGCCATTGACGCCGCCGGAGCCGATGGCGGTTTTCGACTGGATGATATTCCAGCCGGTGCCACGGGGGTCGGCTTCCGGGTTGAGGAAGGTATCGACCCGGTTACGCTGGTAATCGTGCATCACGAAGAAATACATCAGCGGCGCGGCAGTGACCACAATGATGATCGCCACGGCGATCAGCCGCCAGGAGAGCCCGGCCATGAACAGCACCACCAGCCCGCTGGCCGCGATGAGAATGGCGGTGCCCAGGTCCGGTTGCAGCCCGATCAGCATGGCGGGCACCCCGAGCAACAGCAGGGCGGCAATGACGTCAGTGAGTTTGGGGGGCAGGGTGCGTTCCGTGAAATACCACGCGACCATGGCGGGCACGGCCAGTTTCATGACCTCCGCCGGCTGAAAGCGGCCCGCGCCGGGAATGGAAAGCCAGCGCTGGGCGCCCTTCGCCTCGGTGCCGATGACTAGCACCAGTATCAGCAGCACCAGGCCGATGGAGTAAATCACCGGGGCCCAGAACCGGTAACTGCGGGGTGGAATCTGGGCCAACAGGAATAGCACGGTAAGGCCGGCACCAAAACGAATGCACTGGCGCACCACCAGGTCCATGCTTTCGCCGCCGGCGCTGTAAAGAACGGTGAGCCCGCCGAACATGAGCAGCAACAGGCCGACCAGTAGCGGGGGGTCCAGGTGCAGGCGGACCGCCAGCCCCGGAGACAGGGTGGCCCCGGTCTGGCCGGGCATCTGGCGGATAAATTCGCGCTGGCTCATGGGCGATCCTCTTGATCCGAATCGTCGTCGGCAGTATTGGAGGGGGGGGTGGCCGGGGTGTTGGCGAATACCGGCGGCACCTTCAGTTCTCCCTCTTTATCGAGCAGCCAGGCGTCCATGACCTGGCGAGCCACTGGCCCGGCGGTAGAGCCGCCGTGGCGCCCATTTTCCACCAGCACGGCCACGGCAATGGCCGGCTTTTCCGCGGGTGCAAACGATACCAGCAAGGCGTGGTCCAGCAGGCGCTCTGCCAGCTCGTCCTCGTTATAGGTTTCGTCCTGACCTACCGAGAAGACCTGGGCGGTGCCGGATTTTGCCGCAATGTCGTATTTCGCCCCTGAGGCCATGGCACGTGCGGTGCCGCCGAGCTCGGTGACACCGACCATGGCTTCGGTCATTTTTTCCCAGTTGTCCTGATCATTCAGAACGATGTCGGTTCGTTCCACTGGCTGGTGGTCGCCTGCCAGGGTAGGAATGACCTGCTTGCCGTGGCTGGCCATGATCGCCGTGGCGTTGGCCAGTTGCAGCGGCGTCGCCAGGACAAACCCCTGACCGATACTGGCGTTGATGGTGTCGCCGTGGAACCAGGGACGGCCGCGGGCTGCCTTTTTCCATTGTTTGGAGGGCATGATGCCACTGGATTCGTTGTAGAGATCGATACCGGTGGGTTGGCCCAGGGAAAACTGGTTCATGTAACGGTGCATGCGCTCGATGCCCAGTTTGAACCCCATGTCGTAGAAGTAGGTATCACAGGATTGCACCACCGCCAGGCGCAGATCCACCCGGCCGTGGCCCCAGCGTTTCCAGTCACGGTAGCGGTGAGGATCGTTTTCCAGCTGATAGTAGCCGGGATCAAAAATAGTGCGTTCCCAGTTGGTCACCCCGGCATCCAACCCGGCGAGCCCGTACATGGGCTTGATGGTGGAGCCGGGGGGATAGCGCCCCTGCAAGGCCCGGTTGAACAGCGGGTTGTCATGGTCGTTGCGGTAGGCGGAGTAATCCTTGTAGGAAATCCCGGTGACGAACAGGTTGGGGTTGAAGCCCGGGCGGCTGACGAACGCCAGCACGCTGCCATCACGGGGATCAATGGCGACCACGGCGCCGCGACGCTCGCCGAGGGCATCGTAGGCGGCCTGCTGTACCCGCATGGAGAGGCGCAAGCGCAAAGGTTTGCCCGGCACCGGTGCCTGTTCTTCCAGCACGCGCAAAATTCGGCCACGGGCATTGGTTTCCACCTGCCGATAGCCCACCTCACCGTGCAGGGTGTCTTCGTAGAAGCGTTCGATGCCGCTGCGCCCGTAGAAATGCGTGCCGGCATAGTTACGTTGCTGGTCCAGCGTCATGGCGTCCAGGTCCTGGACGTTGATTCGGTTCACGTAGCCCAGCACGTGGGAAAACAGAATGCCGTGGGGATAGTGGCGAATCGGGTCAGCGGAGATGCGAATGCCTGCCAGCCGGTGCTGGTTGACCACCAGACGGGCAATTTCCTCTTCCGTGAGCCGGCCACGTAGCGGCACCGGTTCCCAGGGGCGGCGGGCGGTGCGGCGGCGCTTCTCGAAACGCTCCCGGTCGCCTTCATCCAGCTCAATCAGGTTGCCCAGCTCGATCAGCAGCTGATCCAGGTCTCCGGCCTGCTCAATGATGATTTCCAGGGAAAAGTCGGGACGGTTATCGGCAAGGATTTCCCCGTGGCGGTCGGTAATCAGCCCGCGGGGCGGGGCCACGGCCTGGGTTTGAACCCGGTTATTGTCACTGAGGGTGGTATAGCGGTTATGTTCGATGACCTGTAACCAGATCATGCGCCCAATCAGTATGCCAGTAAGCAGCAGCACCAGAAAAACGCCCACGACAAGGCGCACGCTGAAAATGCGCTGTTCGTGGTGATGGTCTTTCAGCGTTAATGGTCGGCGCATGTTGGCGTCTGTGTGAGGCGATAACGATCAGCGATGATAGGGGTGCCCGGTCAGTAGCGTCCAGCCCCGGTACAGCTGTTCTGCCAGCAGCACGCGGACCAGAGGGTGTGGCAATGTCAGGTTCGAGAGGCTCCAGCACTCATGTGCGCTGGCTGACAGTTGCGGGCACAGGCCATCGGGGCCGCCTACCAGCAATACCAGATCCTGGCCCACGTCTTTCAACTCGCCCAGTTTACGGCTAAGTGCAGGGGTGTCCAGGGCTCGACCGTTGACTTCCAGTGCCACGATTTTTGCGCCGGGGTATTTCTCTACACGTTTACGCAGAACATCCGCTTCCGCGCGAATCTGGCTGCCGGCATCGCCTTTGCCGCGTTTGGGCATGGGGATCTCTTCCAGCGTCAGGCGCATGTCCGGGGGCATGCGCTTCTGGTATTCGTTGTAGCCTTCGGTCACCCAGGCGGGCATGCGGGTGCCGATGGCCAGCAGAACAATGCGCATGGATTACGAGTCTTGCTGTTGGTCGCGGTCCGGGTGGTGCTGGGGGTTCTTCCACAGCCGTTCCAGGTCATAGAACTCGCGGGTGGCGGGTAACATCAGATGAACAATCACATCGCCCAGGTCCACCAGAATCCACTCGCCGGTGTTTTCCCCTTCGGTTCCAATGGGCGGGAAGCCGGCGTTCTTGGCCGCATCGGTCACGCTGTCGGCCAGGGCTTTCACATGGCGGTTGGAGGTGCCGCTGGCGATAACCATGTTGTCCGCGACACTGGTGATTTCACGCACATCCAGTGGAGTGATGTTTTGGGCTTTGACTTCTTCCAGGGCGTCGATGACCAGTTGCAGTAGCGGGGTGTCAGCGCTCATGGGGCCTCATGATTGATTAAAGGGAGTAAGTTTCGCCACATTATACAGGTCGTGGCGGTGAATATGCGTAATCACGGCGTCATCCAGTGCCGGGCAGCGCCCTTTTTCTGCCAGGGCCTGACGAATGGCGGTGGCAGAGACGTCCAGAAAGGGCCGTTTGAGCATGAGGCGCAGGCCGCAGGGCTGCTGTGCCAGGCCCTGGGCATCGGTTTCTGGAAACGCTTCCAGAACGGCATCGTCCGCCAGCGGGCTGTCCGGACGGGGGACCACGGCCAGGTGGCACAGGGCGGTGTAGTCGCGCCACTGGTGCCACTGGTGCAGGCTGGCAAAACTGTCGGCACCAATCATGAACACCAGTGGCCGGTTTGGGTGCTGATCCCGAAAATGCTGCAGGGTGGCCAGGCTGTAGCTGGGGCCCGGCTGGGCCAGTTCCCAGCCATCCGGGTGTAGATGCGGGTGCTCGGCACAGGCCAGCTCCAGCATACGCAGGCGCTGCTCGCCGCTGGCCAGGGGCTGCGGTCGATGCGGCGGCACGGCATTGGGAAGCAGATGCACAGGGGCACCATCAAGCACTCTGGAGACGGCTCGGGCGGCACTGATATGCGCCCGGTGAACCGGATCAAAGGTGCCGCCGAAGAGAACCAGAGGCCGGACGCCAGATGCCGGATGCCCGACGTTATGCAAAACACGCCTCCGTGTTTGACGTTAGGCGTCCGGCATCCGGCGTCTGGCGTTTACAACCGTATATGCCCATCACCCAGCACTACCCACTTCTGGCTGGTCAGCCCTTCCAGGCCCACTGGGCCGCGGGCATGGATTTTGTCGGTGGAAATACCGATTTCCGCACCCAGGCCGTATTCGAAACCGTCGGCGAAGCGGGTGGACGCGTTCACCATCACCGAGCTGGAGTCCACCTCGGTGAGGAAGCGGCGGGCCAGGGTGTAGTTCTCGGTGATGATGGCTTCGGTATGGCCCGAGCTGTAGCGGTTGATGTGCTCGATGGCTTCATCAATGTCCTTGACGATTTTCACCGCCAGCACTGGTGCCAGGTATTCCTCTTCCCAGTCGGCTTCCGTGGCCACCTGGATATCGGTCACGCCCACGCTTTCCAGAAGATCACGGGTCTGCTCGCAACCACGGAGCTCCACGCCTGCCTGCCGGTATTGGGCGGCCAGTTCAGGGAGAACCTGCTGGGCGATGGCATTGGCCAGCAGCAGGGTTTCGGTGGTGTTGCAGGTGCCGTAACGCTGGGTTTTGGCATTGAAGGCCACGCTGATCGCCTTGGCGATATCCGCCTGCTCATCAATGTAGGTGTGGCAGTTGCCATCCAGGTGCTTGATGACCGGCACGCGGGCGTCGTTGCTGATGCGCTCAATCAGGCCCTTGCCACCCCGGGGCACAATGACGTCCACATATTCGGGGTGGGTGATCAGCTCGCCAACGGCGGCGCGGTCGG
>NZ_LWFX01000640.1:0-811 GCF_001635175.1 Alcanivorax sp. HI0083
TTCCAGACACCGTCTTCCTGTTCCGCCAGCACAAACTGGAAGGGATGCAGCCCCGGCACCCCCAAGCGAATATCCGTGGCCAGTAACTGGTCAGGCCCGGCGTCCACATCCATGAACCCCCGGGTGAACCAGGCCAATTTGCGGCCCGCCGGCAGCTGCATGGCCTCGGCATAGTCCTGCGGCGAACGGGGGAAGGGTTCCACTGTCAGCGCATCGCCGTTATCCAGCACACCGGTGACAATCTCCAGTCTCTGCTGTTCCCCCAGCACCGTCACCCGCCACAGCAGGGTGGAAAACGGCATGGGCTGCACCAGACGTGGCGCCTCACTCAAGCCCCGTTGCGCCAGCGTTGGCATCACCCGCTGTGTCATCCACTGCTGGGCCACCAGGCTCCAGCATAGATACAGGGAGGACAGCGTCAGCCCGGTGGCCAGTGCCGCCATTGCCGGCGGTCGTGCCAGAGCCACTATCACGGCAACCAACATGGGCAGGGTATAAAGCGGATCAATGATAAAGACACTGCTGATGGCCACCGGGTCACCCAGTGGCCAGAACAACTGGGTGCCATAAGTGGTAAACGCATCCAGCAGCGGGTGCGTGATCAAACACAGCCCGGTGAACAACCACCAGCGTCGCAACGGAATCTGTGTCTGCCAGCGGGACAGGCACAGGGCCAGCACCAGCGAGACCGGCAACAACACCAGCAGGGAGTGGCTGAAACCGCGATGCTCGGTGAAATTGGCCACCGCATCGCCGTAATCAATCAGCACATCCAGATCGGGCAGGGTGCCCAGCAAGGCGCCACCGAGCA
>NZ_LWFX01000641.1:0-485 GCF_001635175.1 Alcanivorax sp. HI0083
AATGGTAGTGCTCGGCAATGACGGCTTGTACCGCGTCGAAAGTGACGCTTTCGGGGGCGCTGTTCAGGGTGTCCAGCAAGGTGCTTAGGGAGGTGCTCATGGGGGAGTCCTGTGCGATGTAAAGCGCTGCAGGATAGCGCCAACCCTGCACAGAGTCACGGTTGGCGCGGGGGGTTATGGCTACTGCACAGCGGAATCTTTAGGCAGAACCATGCCGGTGCTTTGCAGCGGGCTACAGTTCTTGATGACCACTTTCCCTTCCAGCATGTTGCCACGGGAATATTCCCGGAAAATGCACTCGTTGGTTTCCGGGTTGTAGTTTTCGATCCACAGGTTGTCATCTTTCCAGGTGGCGCTGATGTGGTACTGCTCTTCGGGCACGGTGATATGCATGGTGCCGCCAAAGCGTTTTACGAAGACCTGCTGAAGCCAGAAGTAGTAGGCGATGGTGGCGGCCAGCCAGATGATCACAGCAATAATCAGCG
>NZ_LWFX01000642.1:0-712 GCF_001635175.1 Alcanivorax sp. HI0083
AAATTCGGCAAGCCATCCGCACTGGGCATTGCGACCGGTATGGTGGCCGGTCTTGGCACGATCACCCCGGCGTCAGGCTTCGTTGGGCCGGCCGCCGCGTTGGTGATTGGCCTGTCTGCGGGTGTGATCTGCTTCTACGCGGTGATCTTTATCAAGCACAAGCTGAAAATCGATGATTCCCTGGATGTCTTCCCGGTTCACGGGGTTGGCGGTATTCTCGGTACCCTGTTTGCCGGTATTTTTGCCTCCACTGAGCTGGGGCTGTTCTCCGGTTACGGCTTTGCCAGGCCCGAGTACACCATGCTGGACCAGCTGGGCGTCCAGGCGCTGGGTGTGGTGGCCACCTTTGTTTACACCGCGGTGGTGACCTGGGTGCTGCTTAAGCTGGTGGCCCTGTTTGCGCCGTTGCGTGTAGATGGCGACGAAGAGACACAGGGCCTGGATATTGCCCTGCATGAAGAGCGTGGCTACGACCTCTGATCGTTTGTTTGACGCTGATTTAAGGCGTTCGAAAAGCCCGGCATTTTGCCGGGCTTTTTTGTCCTATAAGGACGCATCTGCGGCTATTGCCACCCCCTGAGCCTTTCTATAAGGTACGGGTAAGTTTCGAACGCTCGTTTGAATTGGCTAGCAGCAATAAAGCCTGTGCCAGCCCTGTGAAAGGGGGCGTCGAAGTCATATTGATAGGTTTAAGGAGAAACAAGAATGAGCC
>NZ_LWFX01000643.1:0-415 GCF_001635175.1 Alcanivorax sp. HI0083
CCTGCTCAAGAACCGTGCGAACCTGGCGCCGGTACTGGCCCAGTTCTGCTGTGAGCAAGCGGAAACCCTGCGTCGGGACGGCGACATTAATCCAGCCCGCCGTATGCTGCGCCGGGCGTTGTCATTCGATAACCAGTGCGTGCGTGCCAGCCTGGCGGAAGGCGATCTGGAAATGGCGGAATCCAACTGGGGCGCCGCGATTGATGCCTTTCAGCGGGTCTGGAACCAGGACAGTGACTTTTTTGATGAAACACTGGATCGTCTGCGGCAGTGTTTTCAGCATCAGGAAAAGGAAGAAGACTTTATCCAGATGCTGGCCGATTACAGTGCAGAGAAACCCAGCACCACGCGTATTCTGTTGCTCTCGGAAACGCTTAAAGAGCGTTATGGCGACAAGGAAGCGGCGGACTTTATC
>NZ_LWFX01000644.1:0-1011 GCF_001635175.1 Alcanivorax sp. HI0083
GCCACCGCAGAAGAACGCCGCGAATTCCTGCAATGGATTGCGGAATAACCGGCCAGCCGATAGCGGAAATGGCGTAACGCCATTTCCGTCATCCGATACGAAGCCGCTGCAGGAACGGAGCGCAGCGAGGCGGCAAAATTTTTAGAGAATGTCAGGTCCANCTATAGAAACCTGTCAGGTTCGGCAAGTCCTGATCGCCCTTTGGGCAATTCCTTGCTTCGCAAGGTTCGCGCCCTGGAAGGGCACTCCTACAGCAACCTTGTAGATAACGTTGTCGCCCGCCGCTCACTCCCCTTGAATGGTCGCCACGACCCGCCGTGCACCACCGTGGTCGCGGTGCTCGCACAGATAAATGCCCTGCCAGGTCCCCAGCGCCAGCCGCCCGGCCCGGATCGGGATTGTCAGCGACGGGCCGATAAGTACGCTCTTGATATGCGCGGGCATATCATCCGGCCCTTCCAGGGTATGCTCATAGTACGGCGCGTTCTCCGGCACCATCACATTCAGGTGTCGCTCCAGATCCCCGCGCACATCCGGGTCAGCATTTTCATTGATGGTCAGCGAGGCGGAGGTATGCTGAATAAACAGATGCAGCAAGCCCACCTCTATCTCCGCCAGCACCGGCAAGGCAGTTACCACCTCCCGCGTTACCAGATGGCAACCGCGCCGTTGCGCCGGCAACGTGACAATGTCCTGAAACCACATCTTCGTCCCCTTTAGACCTTGGCCCCTAATGCCGAACACGGCAGACTCGACGGTCTGTATTTTTACCGCACAGCATTCAAGGGGTATGCATGAAACTCAAAGGCCAGACCATTGTACTCACCGGCGCCTCCAGTGGCATCGGCGCGGAAGCAGCCAGGATCATGGCAAGAAAAGGCGCCACGCTGTGCCTGGTGGCACGCCGGGAAGAGCAGCTTCGCGAGGTTCAGCAAACCATTCAGGAACAGGGCGGCACCGCCTTTATCTACCCCTGCGACCTCAGCGACAACACGGCCATTGAAGCCTGCG
>NZ_LWFX01000645.1:0-244 GCF_001635175.1 Alcanivorax sp. HI0083
GGCAAACGCCGCACATAACTGCGCATCGCTGGCCAGACCTTCAGGCAGGCGAACCCGTTCGTTGAACACATGAAGATGCGGAGAGGTATACAGGCAGACCTTGCGGCCCTGGCGTTCAGCTAACGCCCTCATTAAACGCAGTGTGGAGCCTTTGCCATTGGTGCCGGCAACGGTAATCACGGGGACGGGAAAATGCGCCACCGCCAAGCGGGCAGCAACGCCGTGGAGCCGATCCAGGCCCAGT
>NZ_LWFX01000646.1:0-509 GCF_001635175.1 Alcanivorax sp. HI0083
GCACCCAATGCAGATGTTGCTGTTGCCGGTAACCAGGACACCTATCAGCCCAAGTTTCTGTCTTTGTCAGGGCGTATCGGCCGTATGCGCTATTTCGTGTATGCCGCTGGTCTGACCTTGTTGTTCTATCTTGTGGTCGGGGTGGCAGCCGCGATTCTGATTCCAAGCATGATGAGCGCCGGGGACGCTGACATCGGCGTGGGTGCAATGATCATGGGCCTGATTGCCACCGTGGCTTTCATCGGTGTGATGGTGATGAGCTGGGGCTACATGGTACGTCGTCTCAACGACATCAACGCCAGCGGCTGGTTGAGCCTGCTCATGCTGGTGCCGATTGCCAACCTGGTGCTGGGTCTGGTGATGTTGTTCAAACGCGGTAGCGAAGGCAGCAACCAGTACGGCGCCGCTCCGGTCGGCAATTCCGGTGGCGTAAAAGCCGCCTTTGTGATTGTGCTGTTGTTGATGGTGGGCTACTTCGGTGTGCTGTTCCCGCTCACCATGGCCAACTA
>NZ_LWFX01000647.1:0-720 GCF_001635175.1 Alcanivorax sp. HI0083
TATGGGGCATGCGGTTACCGCTGATCCTCCCGGGATTATGGCCATTCACTTCAATCCGGCTGGCTTGGCGAAGCTGGATGGTCGCCGTGTGGAGTTGCAGTTCGTGGGTGCGGATTTTCAGCTGGAGTCAGAGTTTTCAGCGCCGCCAGGATATAACGTTTTTGGGTTTTCGGACGACCCCATCGTCTGTAGCGATGCTCCCGATGATGGCGTGGATTACTGTCGCGAGTTCAAATCTGCAACCAGTACGGTGGAAGGCATTTCTCTGTATGTGCCGTTTATTAATGATACGGTAGATCTGCCGCCTGGGCCGCTTATTGCCGGGCCGCTTCCTTCATTTTCTATTCGACCAGCTGGCTCTAAATTCACCTTTGGTACCGCAACCTATTTGCCGCTGGCAGCTGGGTTCTACCGGGATGAAGATGATGTGGGTAACTATATGGGTGAGCGTATGGCGCTGGAGCGCATCACCTATCTGTCGCCTTCTGTGGGCTATCGGGTTAACGATGAGCTTATGCTGGGTGCTTCCATCGGCATGAGCTTTCAGGCGATCGCTCTGGAGCAGGATTTCCGAGCGCCTAACGAACTGCTGGGGTTTGCACGAACTCTTGATGAAAGTATCTGTGCTCCCTTCCAGGGGGAGTCAAATATTGCGCTCGACCTGATCCTTTTTGGTATTTGTCGCCCTGAGGAAGGCCTTGGGCCGTTTAAAAACCTTGC
>NZ_LWFX01000648.1:0-329 GCF_001635175.1 Alcanivorax sp. HI0083
GTGCTCAGGATCATCCGTGGAGCAGACCACATCAACGGGTTTGTACAGCATCAGGTAACGATGGCCGGGAAGCTGCACGACTTCACCATGCAACATCACCACCTGATCCGGGCGCAACTGCAGGTTGGCTTTGGGTTTTGCTTCATCAGCGACCGTTACCGCCCCCCCGCTGATCAGCTTTTTCGCCTCCTTGCGGGTAAGGCCGGCACTGTGGGCAAGAAAATAGTCCAGACGCATAGGCAAAACCGTTACCAGAGAAACCGTCATGATAACCGACATAAGGTGTCTGGAGTGCACACCCATCACTGGTATCATAGCGACCCGATTTC
>NZ_LWFX01000649.1:0-6833 GCF_001635175.1 Alcanivorax sp. HI0083
TAAATGCGCATGCGATCCAGCGTTTGGGTCAGCGGCAGTTTCTTCAAACCCCAGTGTTCCGCTTTCTTGTAGGCGCGGTCCGGTTTGGCAATTACATGGGCGGCGGAGCGCTGGAACAGCTTGACCTTGCCGGCCACTTTGGCCACTTCCGGCACAAACTGGATGGCGCTGGCCCCGGTGCCGACCACGGCCACGGTTTTGCCGGTCAGGTCTTCATCGTGATTCCAGCGGGCGCTGTGGAAATGTGGGCCCTGGAAGTCCTCGATGCCGGCAAGCGGCGGGTACGCCGGTTGGTTGAGTTGGCCGGTGGCGGTGATCAGGGCGCGACAGGTGATCACCTCGCCATTGGTCAGGGTGATTTCCCACAGGCCGGCATCATCCAGAAAGCGGGCTTCGGCCACTTCAGTGTTGAAGCGAATGTGGCGATACAGATCGTATTTGCGTGCGCAGTATTGCTGGTAGGCAAAAATTTCTTTCTGCGGCGCGAAGCGACGGCTCCACGGGTAATGGCGTTCAAAGGAAAACGAATACAGATGAGAGGGCACATCACAGGCGGCACCAGGGTAGGTGTTGTCGCGCCAGCAGCCGCCAACATCGTGGCCCTTTTCGATCAGCAGCAGGTCGTCCTGCCCCTGGGCTTTGAGGCGAATGGCCATGCCCAGTCCACCGAAGCCGGCGCCAATAATGATCACGTTGTGCGTTGCTTGCATGGGAAACAATCCAGTTAATAACGTTACGCTCCACTCTAGCGATACATAAACGCCTTGTTTATGGCATTCTGGGACAGAAAATTGTGGGAAACGGACACTTCATGGATGTACGTCGCGCCATTACCAGTGTGCGCCTGCAGCTGGCCTACGCCGCCGAACAGGGGCTGGATGTTCAGGCCTGCCTGGCAGGCAGTGATATCGACCCGGCCATACTGCACCGGGCGGATGCCACCATTGCGCGGGCCCAGGAGCGGCGGGTGGTGGAAAACCTCTGTGCGCAGCTGGATGACCCGGCCCGGCACGGCCTGGCCATGGGGCAGCGTTATCACCTGAGCAGTTACGGGGTGTGGGGCTTTGCCCTGCTCAGCAGCCCCACCTTCCGGCAGGCGGTGGAGCTGGGGGTGCGCTACCTGGATCTGACCTTTGCCTTTCTGGATATCCGCCTGGAGGAAGCGCAGAACGAGGCGGTGTTGATGCTGGACGACAGCGGGCTGCCGGAAACCATTCGCCCCTACCTGCTGGCCCGGGATGCCAGTGCCGTGATGATGGTGCAGGAAGAGTTGTTCGCCAGCCGTATTCCACTGTCCTCTCTGGACTTGCGATTGCCGGAGCAGGATCCGGCGCCGTTTACCGCCATCTTCGGCCTGCCGCCCCGTTTCGATCAGCCGCACAATCAGGCCCGGTTTGTGGCTGGTCTGTTGGATATGCCCTTGCCCCAGGCCAACCCGGTCACCGCCCGACTCTGCGAGGAGCAGTGCCAACAACTGCTGGTGCAGCGCTATCGCCAGGGCGGGGTGGCGTTACAAGTGCGCCGGCGCCTGCTCAGCCAGCCGGGCAGCTTCCCGGACATGGAGGAAATGGCATCGGAACTGGGCGTCACCAGCCGTACACTGCGCCGGCAGCTGCGTTCGGAGGGCACCGGTTATCGGGAGCTGCTGGATGAGGTTCGGCGGATGCTGGCGGAGCAGTGGCTGATTCTGGGCGGTCTGGGCATGGAAGAAATCAGCGACCGGCTGGGTTTCTCCGAGCTGTCCAACTTCAACCACGCCTTCCGCCGCTGGACCGGGCAGACGCCCGGTCGCTTCCGGCGCGAGCGTAAGGGTGGATGATTTTTACCACAGAGGTTTCATGGACTGCAGGAGGCTGCTTGCAGGCGAACCGGCTTGGCGGACCAGGGTCGATGTTCGCTTGCAGGCAAGCTCCTACAGCAAGGATTGCAAGACAGTGGCTTCAAGGCATCGTCGGCAGTTCCATTTCGCCTTCCTTGTCGAAAGACAGGGGAATCGGCACACCCGCCACCCGTGCCTTGCCGACCAGCCGGTATTGCAGTGGCTGGTCCTGATTCTGCTGGATTTTCTGCAGCTGCTGCAGGCTGCTCAACAGGCTGGTGGTAATGGTGGTGGTGACCTGGGCATCGCCCATGGCGGGCAGAGTGATGCGTTCGTTGGTCAGTCCACGGGCAAATTTCTCCCCATTGACGTAGATCTCGTAATCCAGGCTGTTGAGGGTGAGTTCCCGGTTGTTGGGGTTGCGGGCCCGCAGGGTCAGCCCCCATTCCTGCTCGAACAGGTTGAAACTGTTCAGGTTAATGCCGGATACGCTGACTTCCGGCGACTCCAGGCCAGCCAGGCTCTGGCAGCCGCTCAGTATCAGCAGGCCCATGGCCATCCACAGGGAAACCGCTTTTTTCATCTACTCACTCCATCCATAGGGCACAGGGGGTTACGACGTGCCGGTTAGAGGCCAGCATAACGGGAAAGTTGCCAGTGTGAAGCAGAAGAAACAGAAGAGGGAGGAGGGTGATTAATGCGTGCCGGACGGCCCGATCGCCAGTCACACCACCGCGCCCCTTGCGGGGCGCCTGTGGTGCGGCATCCTGACCGGGCCGCCGGCACGAGGGCCGAATGACAGAATCATCCGGCTTTCTCGATAGTCGCGTGATCGCCGGGGCGAAAGCAAGTACCAGATGTCGTAAATTTGTATCCGGCAGGCTGTGACAATCACAACAGTCAAAGCCGACAAGCTATGGTAGATTTCCTGAAAAGAACGTATCTGAAAACAACGTAGATAATCGCTAACACCGGGGGAGCGCACATGCGCCGCGCATTCATTTTGTTGTTGATGCTGGTCGCAGCCCAGCTGCACGGGGCCGAGCTGGACAAGGATCTGGCCGATTTCAAACGTGACGTGCTGGAAGTCAATAAACGCCTGCTATTGCTGGAAGAAGAGTTGCTGTTCCCCGCCGATACCCAGGTCGGGATTTACGTGTCTCTGGATGTGGGGCATTTTTTTCAACTGGACAGCATCACGCTGGAGCTGGATGGCGAAGTGTTGGCCAGCCACCTTTATACGGAAAAGGAAATCCGCGCCCTGATGAACGGTGCGGTGCAGCGCCTGGCGCTGGCCAATGTGAAGAATGGTGACCATGAACTCACGGCCTTTATCACCGGCATTGGCCCTGCCGGACGGGAAATGCGCCACGGGGTGACCGGCCACTTCGACAAGAATCATGGCCGCCATTTCGTTCAGCTTCATATCGAGGACGATACCGCCAAACAGCAGCCGCGTTTCCGTTTTCGCGACTGGCGCTGAGAGCGGTCTATGCGAATGCGCGGATGCTTGAAAGGGCTGGCGGTGGGGCTGTTGTTGCTCAGCTCCCTGAGCCAGGCCCGCCTGGACGAACCTCATCAGGTACAGGAGCTGGCCTATGGCGAGGTGGCTTATCTTTACCTCAAAGGGGATTATTTTGCTGCTCTGACCCGCGCCCAGATGGCGCTGGAGCGGGGCGAGGTGGATATCCACAAGGCGGATATGGAAGTGCTGTTGGGGGCCATGTACAGCGCCTACGGCATGCCCGAAGACGCCGAGCAGGTTTTCAACCAGCTACTGGATACCCAGGTCAGCGGTGAGGTCGCCCAGCGGGCGTGGATCCATCTGGCCGGCCTCTATTACCGCCAGCAGAAATATGAACAGGCGCTGACCATGCTGGATCAGCAGGTCGGTGAGCCGCCGGCAAAACTGGAAGAGGTATATTTCAGTTTGCGAGCGCGGATATTGATGCGCCTGCAACGCTATGAAGACGCCGCAGAGCTGCTTGATGCGTTTTCCGAAGATCACCCACTCAATGCCTACCTGCGTTACAACCTGGCAATCAGCTGGATTAACGGCAAGCACCCGGGGCTGGGCCAGGAGTGGCTTTGGCAGCTGGCCAACTTGCCGCCAGGGGATGCCCAGACCAACGCCATCAAGGAAAAAGCCATGTTGGCGCTGGCGATCTACATGATGCGCAGCGACCAGGAAGACCGGGCGCTGACCCTGCTGCGCGATGCCCGCCTGGAAGGGCCTTTTGCTGATATCTCCCTGCTGCTCTATGCCCGTGCGCTGCTTATCGAAAACCAGCCAGGCAAGGCATTGCCGGTGCTGCAGCAGCTGGACACGAAATCGATCCAGCGCTTGCCAGTGCAGGAAGCGCAGCTGGCGATTCCCTACCTGTACGAACAAATGGGGGACCAGCGTTCTGCCAGACAGGGATTCGAGACTGCGCTGGAGCGCTTTGATGTTTTGCAGCAATACCTGCTGGAAGTGGAAGCCGATATAGCCAGTGGTGAATGGTTTACGGCCATGGTGGGAGAGCCCCGCTGGTCCACGGCCATGGACCCGGTGCCGCCGTTTCTGCCGCGCCGGGTGGAAAGTTTCCCAACCTTTTATGAATGGTTCGCCACCACCGAATTTCAGCGCGGCTGGAATAATTACCACGAGCTGTTGCGGCAGAAGAACCTGCTTACGCAATGGCAGGAGAAGCTGCCGGCCTTCGAGACATTGATGGCGGCCCATCGGCGCAAGCAGGATGAAACCCGCCCTGCGGCCCGAGCGTTATTGGACGATCTGTCACAGCAGGATTTCCAGGGACGCATGACCCGTTTGCAGCGCCGTTACGATGAGGCCGTGGCCAAACAGGACCCGCTCCCCTTCGCCACCGACAAGGAACGCAAGCTGTGGGAGGCCCAGCAGAATGCCGAGCAGCGCACCGATGGCTGGGGCAAGCGAAAGCGCCCTGACGTGACCGCCAAGCTGGATTTCTACAAAGGCGTGTTGCTGTGGGAGATGCAGGAAAACATCGTGCCGCGCCAGTGGGAACGTCAGCATCAGCTTAATGAAATCGATGGGTTGCTGGATGAAACCCGTGTGCTGCGCAGCCGTGTGCTGTTTGCCACATACCGCTCCGAGCGGTTGGAAGATTTCTCGCAAGAATTGAATGCACTGACCGGCGAGCTGGAACGCTTACAGAAACGCGGGGCGCTGCTGATGCGTCGCCAACAGTACGGATTGCAGGCCTCGGCCTATGAACAGGTCACCGAAACCCGCAACCGCCTGAAGCGTTTCAGTGCTTCGGCCCATGAAGGGCTGGCTGATCTTTACCATCGCGCCTTGCGCAGCAGCCGCGAGCGTGAGCAGGCACCGACAGATGCCGCGCCCCAGTCCCCCGAGTTCCCGTTGCAGCCGCCCATGGGGTCGCCCCGGTGACCGCGCAACAGCTGGATTCCTTGCGCCACGCCGGGCAGGGGTTCGACCTGATCAGTGGTGGGGCGTTTTCGCCGGCGGACTGGGGTCTTTACCCGGATGGAGACAGCTCCGATTGCTGGCGGGGTTACCTGTGCCATTACGTGATTGAGGGCGACACCCTGTTCCTGAATGAACTGGAATTGTGTGAGCCGGCCAGTGGGGTGATCGGCCTGGACGAGCAGGGGGATATTATTTCCACTCCGGCGCGCTGGCCGAGAATTAACGAGGTGGCACCGGAAAGGGTGAGAGGGGGGCTGATGCCCTGGCGCTATCCTGCGTTGCAGCTTCCTCTTGGCTTTACCGGCACGTTGGTGGTGGGCCAAACCCTGCGGGACGACAGTCTCTACCTGACCGGTGCGGCGGATTTTCCGCAGGCGGAGGATTACCGTACGGTTCTGCGTTTGCAGCTGGAGCAGGGCCGGTTGTGCTGTGACGCGCAGGATGGTCCGGGTTCGCTGTAAACTGGCATTGTTCATTGTTCTGTTTCGGTGAGGGTTTATGGATATCCCGTCGCTGTTTCTGTTGATGCTATCCCTGGTGGCAATGGCGGCGCTGCCCAGTACCAGTGTGGCGTTGGTGGTGGTCCGTTCAGCCCGGTTCGGGGTTTCCCATGGTTTGCTGGTGGCCGCAGGTATTGTGCTGGCGGACCTGTTGTTTGTGAGTGTTGCGCTGTTTGGCATGGTGGCACTGGCCCAGTGGCTGGGCGCGGCGTTTGTGGTGGTGCGGATACTGGCAGCGCTGTGGTTGATCGGTTTTGGCGTGAAGTTGATGCGTTCACGGGTGGCGATAGCGGGCCATTCGGGCAGTGGTGATACGCGTGCAGGTCATCATGGTGTGAGCTTTATGGCGGGCCTGCTGGTGACGCTGGGCGATATCAAGGCCATCGTGTTTTATGCCAGTTTGCTGCCGGTGTTTGTGGATGTGCCTGCGCTGCAAGGCCCGGCGAGCGCTGCGGTGTTGTGGGTAACGGTCGTGGCCGTGGGCGGTGTAAAAGTCGCCTATGCCTTGCTGGCAAGCCGGCTGGCGGCGGTGGCCTTGCCGGGTCGCTATCGACGGCCGCTGCAACTCGGCACCGGTAGCGTGATGGTGGGGGCCGGGGTCGGCCTGCTGGTTCGCGCTTGAGGTCACGCTGAGCATGCAAGGCGTTATTGAGAGGTTCCCTAATCCGACCTGCTGTTTATTGCGTCAGGCTCCAGGCATTGGGCGTCTGGCGTCTTGTCCTCTCAGCCGCCAGTCAGATCGTCAGAGTAGGTAACGTTTCCCTTCCGGTCGATGATGATGGCCGAAGTGCCGGGCAGGCGATTGATCAGCGCCAGGCCCTTTTCCGCCCCCAGCACAAAGACGCTGGTGGAGAGGGCGTCGGCATCAATGCTGTTGTCACACAACACGGTCACGCTGGCCAGCCCATCGATGCTTTTTCCGGTTTTCGGCGACAGGATGTGGTGAATGCGGCGGCCGTCCTGGATGAAGTAACGCTGATAATCCCCTGAGGTGGACATGGCCAGGTCGGCCATGGGTAGCCTCATGGCGATGTCCTGTTTGCTGCGTGGATGTTGAATT
>NZ_LWFX01000650.1:0-391 GCF_001635175.1 Alcanivorax sp. HI0083
GGCCCTGATAGGGGTGAATGTGTTCCTGCTGTTCGCCGATGATTTGGGTGTCCGGCCCTTTGGCTGAAGCCAGGGAAGACAGGCAAATCGAAGCAAAAGCGACGAATAAAAGCAGAGCGGCTTTCGAGTCCTTGAGCAAAGTGTCTTTATCCTGAATAGACGGGGTGACATCACCTCTATTCAGTGATGCTAGCAGCGTGAGCCGGGGGGCTCAATGCAGGGGGAGAATAACAGATGACAGGGATAGTGAACCGCTTTGCGGTGGGGCCGATTACGGGTGAGTCCGGTGTGAACCATGTGCGCCTGTTCGGTGCATTGCCGAAAGGGGAGCTGGGCGCGGGCGACAAGTTTATGTGGGGGCGAGTTCGCTGGCGCAAAGAGGGGGAAGACA
>NZ_LWFX01000651.1:0-701 GCF_001635175.1 Alcanivorax sp. HI0083
AGTGACATCCGGGTAAAGCGCGAGAGCACCCCGGCGCTCATGCGCATTTTCAGGGTATCAATGATGGAGCCCTCCCCCTGGTAGCCCTGATAACCGAGATAGAGCCAGTTCAGTTCGTTTTCCGGCTCCACGTTCAGCTCATAAAGCGCCGTGCGCGTCATGCCACTATCGACGTCGTGGGCGACGTAATAATCCTGGCTGCGCTGTCTACTGCCTTCGACCAGATAGAAATGGCAATTATTCGCCACCGCGATATCGGCAACGATAGTTCCCTGGGCGGGACGAAGCGTAGCTGGTGCCTGCGGGCCCGCATCCGTGAGCATCATCAAAAGCTGATCTGCCGCATCCAGATGCCCGGCTTCGCCGATCATGGCGAATTGACTCCCCTCAAACCACACCATGCCGTGCTCATCCAGCTCATCGAACTGGTAAGGCACCGGCACAAAACGGCCCTGCTCTACCCGCATGACCGAGAGGGAATCCAGCGTTTTACCCTGGGCGCCGGGAACGTCCTGCCCGGAGAGTTTAACCACCCGGCCACGATCCAGTGGATCAAAGCGGCATTCTGCCTGGGCGGTCAGTGCCGGAATAAAAAGGCCGAGCGCCAGAAACAGGCGTAGGGTCATAGTAATGGTTGCTACCTGGTTGTTTATGCTTGAGTGGCGACTACTTTTGTAGCGTCGCTCGCACCGTGGCGGTAC
>NZ_LWFX01000652.1:0-310 GCF_001635175.1 Alcanivorax sp. HI0083
TGCCTTCGACCAGATAGAAATGGCAATTATTCGCCACCGCGATATCGGCAACGATAGTTCCCTGGGCGGGACGAAGCGTAGCTGGTGCCTGCGGGCCCGCATCCGTGAGCATCATCAAAAGCTGATCTGCCGCATCCAGATGCCCGGCTTCGCCGATCATGGCGAATTGACTCCCCTCAAACCACACCATGCCGTGCTCATCCAGCTCATCGAACTGGTAAGGCACCGGCACAAAACGGCCCTGCTCTACCCGCATGACCGAGAGGGAATCCAGCGTTTTACCCTGGGCGCCGGGAACGTCCTGCCCGGA
>NZ_LWFX01000653.1:0-556 GCF_001635175.1 Alcanivorax sp. HI0083
GCATCCTCGCCGCAACGATACTTTTTGTTATTCTAACAGGCGGCTAATCGGCAGCCTGTGAACGACGAATCGCAAATGACATTTTTCCTGATTCGTCATCAACTTCTACAGGCTGGACCAGATCGAATCCAGCGCATCATCATCCCCGCCTTCCGGGGATTGAGTCGGTGCCGGCGTCGCCATATCCCGAAAGGGATACTGGCTGAACCCGGACGCACCCTGGGTACGGCGCAGCAATTGCACCCGGCGCGGCTCGCCGGCTTCCACCAGCTCCACCTTGACGCCTTCATTGAAGCCCACCGTGGGCAACAACAGGGTAGCGGGCTGCCCCACAGCAGCCAGCTCGGGCAACACCACACCGCGCATAAAATCACTGTCGAGTCCCTGCTTGCGCAGGGCCCGTGCCGCCACCGGACGTCCGCCTGGCGCCAGTAACTCCACACCAAAACGGGCACCATGGTTCGGCAACTGCGTCACCCAGCGCACCACGGCCAGGGACCACTGGCTATCGGGGTGATCGCGCAGGGCAAGCAATTCACCGGTGCGCATCAGGCTT
>NZ_LWFX01000654.1:0-391 GCF_001635175.1 Alcanivorax sp. HI0083
CCATGAATGCCACTGTTCGACACCAACTGAAAGCGCGCCGGGTGCAGTTCGATTTTGATCAGACACCACTGCACTGGCTGCGTGATGATCCGTTCTCCACACACACCATCAACGGCATCCACCTGCTGTTGCCGGAAGGCGAGCTGTGGTTCTGTCGGGTATACAATCAGGCCCTGCCGCTGATCCAGGATGAACAGCTTCTGGCCGACGTGCAGGGCTTCATCCGACAGGAAGCGGTGCACTCTCGCGCCCACAGCAAGGCACAACTGTATCTGGAACGTCACGGCCTCAGCGTAGAGCCGTTCCTGAAACGAGTGGAATGGTTGTTTGGCACCGCGCTGGCCGATGCGCCGTTCGGGCTTACCCTGATGCAGCGCAAACCGTTCAAAAA
>NZ_LWFX01000655.1:0-593 GCF_001635175.1 Alcanivorax sp. HI0083
AGGAATACGGCGGCAACCCCATGTCCACCCAGGCCAAGTCCTGCATCATGGCCAAGGTCAGCTCCCACTCCGGCCTGCTCAGCGCCATGGTAGTGATTCCCAACTCACTGGGTGCGGCGGAGCTGCTCGGCCACTACGGCACCGATGAACAGAAGCAGTATTACCTGCCGAAACTGGCCAACGGCGAGTTCATTCCCTGCTTCGGCTTGACCGAACCCACCGCCGGCTCCGACGCCGCCTCCATCAAGGCGGAAGGCGAAGTGTTCAAAGACAGCGACGGCGAGATCAAATTCAAGCTCAACTTCCGCAAGCGCTACATCACCCTGGCGCCGGTCTCCAACCTGATCTCCCTGGCAGTACGCCTGCACGATCCGGAGAACCTGCTGGGCAAAGGTGAGGATGCCGGCATCACTGTGGTGCTGCTGGAAAAAGGCCTCGACGGCCTGCACATCGGCGACCATCACCAACCCATTGGCGAGCACTTCCCCAACGGCCCCATCGTCGGCCGCGATGTAATCGTGCCCGCCAGCAACGTGCTGGGCGGCGTGGAATACACCGGCATGGGCTGGAAGATGCTGATGGAAGCCCTGGCC
>NZ_LWFX01000656.1:0-431 GCF_001635175.1 Alcanivorax sp. HI0083
CCGCTATTCCGCCCAGCACCGCATCCAGCACCTGGGGCGGCGCCGTATTCACATTCAATGTAGTTCCCAGCGGTAGCGCCGTAAACAGCCCCCAGACCATGCTGTCCTGGGGTTGATTGGCCACCTGGAAGCTGAGCAAGGCACGCATTTCCGATTCATGGGCCGCCGGCATGTTCGGAGTCCGGCGGTTACGGTAATCCGCGTCTTCCGCCCCTTCTACCCCATCCACAATATTGTTGGAATCCAGCCAATCCGCCATTTCGTTGGCCAGTCGTGACGCGTCTGTTTCCTGGGGGAAAGTCAGTTCGATGAGCCGGGTAAGCCGGTCAATCGCCTCTGGATCGCGAACAAAGGCATCGCCTTGAGCCGTAATCAACCAATTGAGATTAAAACGCCCCTGTAGATCCTGGACGCTGGCGCTGAGCATGGCG
>NZ_LWFX01000657.1:0-430 GCF_001635175.1 Alcanivorax sp. HI0083
TAGCGGTAGAACGGCACGGTGGGGTAGAGGTGATGGACCAGATGGTAGTTCTGATACATGAGCAGTGGTGTCAGTAACCATTCCTGGCCCATGCGCATCAGGGCGGTGGTGTTGGGGTCCTCATCCTGGCGGCCGGTATGTGGATAGTGGGGCAGCACCATGAAGACCAGGCACATGAGGAAGAAGGCGAAATAGGTGGGAATCAGCCATAGCATCAGCATGTAGAACGGCGCCCACAACCACAGGGCGCCAATAATCAAGGCGGCCACCACAATTTCACGGACGATTTCGGACACCTTCACATTGGGGAAAAGCGCCGGATTGCGCAGGAAGGTGTACAGATAAAAGTAAGGCCAGAGACCCCATAACGGCATGGTCCACAGGCTGCTGGCCATCCAGTGGTCCGGGTCGTTTTCTTCGTTGGCAAAGC
>NZ_LWFX01000658.1:0-643 GCF_001635175.1 Alcanivorax sp. HI0083
ACTCCGGCGAAGACGTGGGGCTGGCCACGGTGTATCGCGTGCTGACCCAGTTCGAGCAGGCTGGCATGGTGCTGCGCCACAATTTCGAAGGGGGCTCAGCCGTTTTCGAGCTGGCCGATGAAGACCATCACGACCACATGGTGTGCATGGAAACCGGCCAGGTGGTGGAATTCATGGATGACGTGATCGAGAAGCGCCAGCACGCCATTGCCGAGGAGCACGGTTACGAAATCGTGGATCACTCGCTGGTGTTGTACGTCAAGCCGAAGAAGAAGTAGTAGCGCCTCACGCAGCACGCTTCATGTCGCACACGGGCGTGGTGCCTGTTGCGTGAAGCATGCTGCGTTTCTTGTCAGGCTGCCTGGGCTTTGCTCAGCATCTCTTTGGCGTGATTGCGGGTGGATTCGGTGATTTCCACGCCACCCAGCATGCGCGCCAGCTCTTCCACCCTTGCGGTCTCGTCCAGCCCCTGAATGCGGGTGTGGGTGGTGTCGTCTCCCTGAATCTTGTGTACCTGCCAGTGCTGGTGCCCCTGGCTGGCGACTTGTGGCTGGTGGGTAATGCACAGCACCTGGGCGTGCTGGCCCAGCTCGCGCAGTAACCGGCCGACGATCTCGGCGACGCCGCCGCCCACGCCCACATC
>NZ_LWFX01000659.1:0-4712 GCF_001635175.1 Alcanivorax sp. HI0083
CATGTTTGTCTGCAGGGTGATGGGATTGTGCTGATGGGGTCTGATTGCCCGCCAGAGTATTTTGAAAAAGCCCAGGGGACCACGCTGAGTGTGCAGGCTGATAGTGTGAAAGAGGCGGAAACCCTGTTTGCGGCGCTGGCGGAAGGGGGCGAAATTAAAATGCCCATGGAAGAAACGCCCTGGGCGGAACGCTTTGGGATGTGTAACGACCGCTTCGGCATTCCCTGGATGGTGAATTTTGATGGCAGCAAGGCCGCTTACGAAACTTGAGGCCAGGCCTTGCCNGTCAGTGCAATTCTTCCGGCGGCGGCGTGTAACGGTGGGGCGGTAATTCTACCCGTTGGGTGATGCCGCCCTGCACCACGGTGCGCCCTTCGTAACGCTCTCCACCGGTGACGGTGAATTCAAACCGGTAAATGCGGGTAATGCGGCGTTTGCCGTGGTGGTCTTTGCTCAGGGTCAGCTTTTCCAGGCCCACACTCTCATCCAGAAATTCCAGTTGTTCTCGCTCGCAAAAGCGCCGGGTAGCCACCAGCGCCCGCTCGCGAATGCCGTGGGAACGCCAGAACAGGGCGCCGATGACGATCAGCACCGTGACCAGCAAGATATCGGAAAGATCCAGATTCACCGACGGGCTCCCGGCAAGCCGCCAAACAGGGCGAGCCACTGTGCCTCTGTCAGCCCGTTGAGGGTGTCCATGTTGCGTTCGGGAATCTGCTCCGGATTCGGGTAACTGGCGAGGCCCTTGTCCAGGCTGGCTTCGCGCAGGATATGCAGAATCGGGTAGGGCGCCCGGTTGGTGTAGTTTTCCCGGTCGTCCACGGCGGTGTCGGCGAACTGGTACGCGGGGTGGAAGCTGGCGATCTGGTAGGTGCCTTCCCAGCCCTGTTGCTCCAGCAGACCATCGGCCAAGTCCAGCACATCGTTGTAATCGAGGAAGTCTTCCAGTTGATCGGTAATGATCAGCAGGGTGGTGTCGATTTCGTCTGCCGGGGTGCGATCCATGCGGTCGAGTTCTTCGTGCAGGTCACCCAGCAGGGTTTCCACATTGCGGCTGTCGCTGACGGTGAACCGTATCTGGCCAGCGTTGAAAGGCTTGCGGGCAAACGGGCACAGGTTCAGGCCGATGACAACGTCTTCGAGCCATTGGCGAGTCTGCTGGATAGGGTCCGTCATTTCCTTGTCGTTCATTCGAGCCAGGTTTCCTGGATTAAGGTTGCGCAGGGCGACATCGGGGTGAGCCGGTCTCCGCTCTACAGGGTTTCGGTCACATGGGTGGCAATGCTATCGCCTACGCGAATCACGCCACTGGAGAGGATTTCACAACGCAGGCCGCCCCGGCCCAGCAGGGCCTTGATGACCTGCGGCGGGGTCAGATCGCCGGCCAGCAGGTGCCCTACCACGGAGCAAGGCTCACACAGCTCTATGCCGCGCAGGCGGATGTTGCCGAGCAAAAACTCCCGGCCTTCCAGGGCGTTGAGATCGACGCCTTCGGTCAGCACGTTACGGCGCAGGGTGTGCGGCTCGACCTGCTGCTTGTGCTCGCGGTTATAGGTGGCGATGGCCTCGGATTCGATCAGGGTAATTTGTTCTTCCGGCTTGGCGTTGCGGCGGTAATGGCGGTCGCCAACGATGCCGCAGCCGGCGCGCAGCTGCACGGCTGGTTGGCTTTCCACCGGGCCGCGAGACTGGCTGGCGGTGTAGAGGGCGAGGATTTTCATGGAGCTCCCGGATGGATGCCAAATGCCTGAGGCCAAAGTGCGAGTACATCAAAGAGGCCAGTCTAGCAGTTTCCTCCGGGTTTTCAGCGTCTGGCGTCTGGCGTTTTCATTAGCTAGAATTACCGCAACGACGATGATTGAGAAAGGACGTCCCTTGGACTGTGCCCTGATCGACAATCCGCTTTTCCTCCCCACACCCGCCAGCTGGCGATGGTGATGCTCCCCCTGTGTCTGCACTGACACGTCTTTTTGCTCGTTTTCCTCTACAATTATTGCTCTTGATCGCGGTCCGCCCGAGAGTCGGGCCGTAGCGAAATGCTAAGGACAATCATGTCACCACAAGAATTGGATCAATTTGCCCGGCAGGGCTATACCCGTGTGCCGGTGGTTCGCGAGGTGCTGGCGGATCTGGATACCCCGTTGTCGGCCTATCGCAAACTGGCGTCAGGCCCTTACACCTACCTGTTTGAATCGGTGCAGGGTGGCGAGCGCTGGGGGCGTTATTCGATTATCGGCCTGCCGGCCACGGAGGTGGTGCGGATTACCGGGCAGCATGTGCAGGTGGATGGCCCCGGCGGGCGTCAGCAGCAGGACGTGGCTGACCCCATTGCCTGGGTCGAGACGTATCGGCAAGCCTATCGCAGCCCGGACCTGCCCAATTTGCCCCGTTTCAACGGTGGCCTGGTGGGGTACTTCGGTTATGACAGCGTGCGTTTTTTCGAGCCACGCCTGGGCCCGGCGCCCGGGGAGGACGTGCTGGGTGTGCCCGATATCCTGCTGATGCGGTCCGAGGAAGTGGTGGTCTTCGATAACCTGCGCGGTGCGCTTTTCCTCGTGGTGCATGTGGACCCGAAGGAAGAGGGGGTGTTGATGCGTGCCGAGCAGCGCCTCGATGCGTTGGAGGCCCAGCTGCGTTCCCCGCTGCCGGAGCCGGAGCACACGGTGTACGGCGAACCGGTGGACGAGAACGATTTCCACAATGAATTTCCGGAAGCGGCGTTCAAGGCCGGTGTGGAAACTATTCGCGAGTACATTCTGGCGGGCGACGTGATGCAGGTTGTGCCCTCCCAGCGCATGAGCTGCCCGTTCCAGGCGCCGGCGCTGGATCTGTACCGCGCCCTGCGTTACCTGAATCCGTCCCCGTATATGTTTTATCTGGATCTGGACGATTTCCATATTGCCGGGTCGTCGCCGGAAATTCTGGCCCGCGCTGAGCAAGGGCGCATCACCGTGCGGCCCTTGGCCGGCACGCGCAAACGCGGTGCCAATGAGGCGGAAGACCAGGCACTGGAGAAAGACTTGTTGGCGGACCCCAAGGAAATCGCCGAGCACCTGATGCTGATCGATCTGGGGCGCAACGACATCGGTCGGGTCTCCAAGGCCGGCAAGGTGGACGTTTCCGACAAAATGGTGGTGGAGCGCTACTCCCACGTGATGCATATCGTATCCAACGTGGAAGGCGAGCTGCGTGAAGAGCTGGGGCCGCTGGATGTGCTGCGGGCGACCTTCCCGGCTGGCACCCTGAGCGGAGCCTCCAAGATTCGCGCCATGGAAATCATTGACGAGTTGGAACCTACCAAGCGCGGCGTCTATGGTGGCGCGGTTGGCTATATTGGCTTCAACGGTGACATGGATACGGCGATCGCCATCCGTACCGCGGTGATCAAGGACCAGCGTCTGTACGTGCAGGCCGGGGCCGGCATCGTTGCCGATTCTGTGCCGCAATCCGAATGGGACGAGACCATGAACAAGGCCCGGGCCGTGTTCCGGGCGGTGAACATGGCATTGGGTGGTCTCAACCTGGCAGACGGAGGGCAGCGATAATGCGCGTGCTGATGATCGATAATTACGACAGCTTTACCTACAACCTGGTGCAGTATCTGCAGGAGCTGGGGGCCGAGGTGCTGGTGCATCGCAACGACCAGATTGGCCTGGAAGAGATTGAAGCCCTGAACCCGGATCGCCTGATGATCTCTCCCGGCCCTTGTACGCCCAATGAGGCGGGTATCTCCATCGCTGCTATCAAGCACTTTGCCGGCAAACTGCCAATTCTGGGCGTGTGTCTGGGGCACCAGAGCATTGGCCAGGCGTTTGGTGGCCAGGTGGTGCGGGCCCGGCAGGTGATGCATGGTAAAACCTCGCCGATATACCACAGCGGCAAAGGCGTGTTTCGGCATTTGCCATCGCCCTATACCGCCACCCGCTACCACTCGCTGGTCGTCGAAAAAGACAGTTTGCCGGACTGCCTGGAAATGACCGCGTGGACCTTGAAAGACGATGGCAGTGTGGATGAGGTTATGGGGATGCGTCACAAGACCCTGCCCATTGAAGGGGTTCAGTATCATCCTGAATCCATACTGAGTGAGCACGGTCATGCCCTGCTTGAGAATTTTTTGAAGCACGATGAGCAGGGGGATGCGGCATGAATATTCAGGAAGCGCTGGCCAAGGTGGTCGATCAGATTGACCTGAGCATTGAGGAAATGCGCGATGTGATGAGCCAGGTGATGACCGGTGGTGCCACGGATGCACAAATAGGTGCGCTGATGATGGGTCTGCGGATGAAAAGTGAATCCCTGGACGAAATCACCGGCGCGGCCATGGTGATGCGTGAGCTGGTCACCGGGGTGAGTGTGGAAAACCGCCAGTATCTGGTCGATATCGTTGGTA
Source organism: Alcanivorax sp. HI0083 (assembly GCF_001635175.1). Classification (NCBI taxonomy): domain Bacteria; kingdom Pseudomonadati; phylum Pseudomonadota; class Gammaproteobacteria; order Oceanospirillales; family Alcanivoracaceae; genus Alcanivorax; species Alcanivorax sp. HI0083. Next base: position 4,391 of record NZ_LWFX01000659.1, read on the forward strand.
CCGGTGGTGATGGCGCGAACTTGTTTAATGTCTCCACGGCCAGCAGTTTTGTGGCCGCTGCCGCCGGTGCGCACGTGGCCAAACATGGCGGGCGCTCGGTCAGCTCCCAGAGTGGCTCGGCGGACCTGTTGGAAGCGGCAGGTATTGCACTGGACCTGAACCCGGCGCAGATTGGCAAGTGTGTCGATAGCGTAGGCGTGGGGTTCATGTTTGCGCCGAACCACCATAAGGCCATGAAATACGCCGTAGGGCCGCGCAAGGAGCTGGGTATGCGCACCCTGTTCAATATTCTTGGCCCGATGACAAACCCGGCCGGCGTGCA
>NZ_LWFX01000660.1:0-9083 GCF_001635175.1 Alcanivorax sp. HI0083
GTGATCTTTGATGAGGCTTCCCAGATTACCGTGTGGGATGCGGTGGGCTCACTGGCCCGTGGCAAGCAGGTGATTGTTGCCGGTGATCCAAAGCAGATGCCGCCCACCAACTTCTTTGGTCGTTCTGATGATGACCCGGATGGCGACATTGATGGCGAAGGGGATCTGGAAAGCATCCTGGACGAACTGATCGGCGCCAGCATTCCCCAACGCGTGCTGAACCTGCATTACCGTTCCCGCCGGGAAAGTCTAATTGCCTTCTCCAACAGCCGCTATTACGACAGCTCCCTGATCACCTTCCCGGCACCGGTACACCCTGACAAGGGCGTGTCACTGGTGAAACCGGAAGGCTTCTACGCCCGAGGAAAGGCCCGCCATAACCAGGGCGAGGCCAAGGCCATTGTGGCGGAGATCGTGCGTCGCCTGACGTCAGACGACCCGGCTGTCCGTAGCCAGTCCATTGGGGTAGTGACGTTCAATACCGAACAGCAGAGTCTGATAGAGGATCTGCTGGACAAGGCCAGAGCGGAAGACCCTGGCATCGAATGGGCCTTCTCCGAGGACGAGCTGGAACCGGTGTTCGTGAAGAACCTGGAAACGGTGCAAGGGGATGAGCGGGACGTGATTCTGTTCAGCATCACCTATGGTCCGGATGAAGCCGGTCACGTCACCATGAACTTCGGCCCTCTCAACCGTACCGGTGGTGAGCGCCGCCTGAACGTGGCCATGACCCGCGCTCGCTCCGAGATGGTGGTGTTCTCCACCATGCCACCGGAGCGTATTGATCTGGCCCGCACCCAGGCCCGCGCCGTGGCGGACCTCAAGCACTTCCTGGAATACGCCGAACGTGGCGCCTCCGCTCTGGGCGCGGCGGTACACGGCTCCATGGGCGACTTTGAATCCCCCTTCGAAGTGGCCGTGGCCAGAGGGCTACAGGAAAAGGGCTGGACAGTGCATCCCCAAATTGGCGTCTCCGCCTACCGCATCGACATGGGCATTGTTCACCCCGACAAACCGGGCATTTATCTGGCCGGAATTGAGTGCGATGGCGCCATGTACCACAGCTCCGCCTATGCCCGAGAGCGCGACAAGATCCGCCAGGGTGTGCTGGAGGGGCTGGGGTGGACGTTGTATAGGGTGTGGTCCACTGACTGGTGGACGAATAAGCACAAGGCGCTTGAAGAGCTGGATGCTGTACTAAGTGAGAAACTTGCGGGTGAGCGCGCCTCGAAAGACTCATAGAGCGGCCTTGTATGTGGTGGATATTGGCTATTAAACGATCACCATTGGTCAGTATAGATAACTATGGCCGTTCTGGTGATTTCGGCTGAGTGTGATAAGGTTCACAGCAAAAAACGAACGGCCTTCAGGTCTAGAAAGGATTCTAGCTGACGCTTCTACGGTGTTGGCGCTCAGGGGGAGGGATATGGGGACCTGCTACGAAACACTCAAAACACGCCAGCGACAGGAACGGGATGATTATCCTGAAGACCTGAGTCTGCGCGTTCACCGTGCCCTGAGCTGGCTGGATAGGGCCGAGCAGGAATCCGACCCAGACAGCCGTTTCATCTTCCTGTGGATTGCCTTCAATGCGGCCTACGCTAGCGAAATTGATGACCGGCAGGGGCTAAGTGAACAAGCCACCTTCAATGCCTTCCTGGAAAAGCTCCACACCCTTGATAACAGCCAGCGCCTGAAAAAACTGGTTTGGAAGGTCTATTCCGGTGCCATCAGCGCACTGCTGGATAACCCCTATGTCGTCCGCGCCTTCTGGGAATACCAGAAAGGCAACATGAGCCAGCCAGAATGGGAAAGGCGCTTTGCTGGCGCCAAGCACGCCGCCCGCAAATCCATCTCTAGCCACAACACCCCCAAAGTGCTCTCCATCGCGCTGGACCGCATCTACGTCCTGAGAAATCAGCTCATCCACGGTGGCGCCACCTGGGGCGGGCAGGTGAACCGCAACCAGATCACCGATTGCATAAAAATCATGAATGACCTGGTGCCGGTAGTGATCGAGATCATGATGGATAACCCGCGATCCACGTGGGGACAGGCAAGTTTTCCGGTGGTGAAGGCGGGGTAAGGGGTAGGGTATTGGCTGCGACATAGAGTGTCGCGGCTGGAGAATAGAATTGCACAAGTGAATAACGGGCTAAGGCCTGCTTTTGGGATCAGGTCAGCCCGAGTGATAAGAATTCGAAGAAAGGAGCCCTTCGTGAAAGCACTGAGACTCACATCGTTACTGGTTATGGCTTCCCTCGCTGCCTGTGGTGGTGGCGGTGGAGGAAGTGGCGGATCGAACACCGGTACGTCACAAGCGCAACCAGAAGATGGGTTATACCCCTCGACGGTAGAGCGCTCAGCCTTTACAGCTAGCGAAGCCTGCCCGGATGGGGGGATTACCATTGATCAGGGTATCGACACCAACACCAATGGCGTACTGGACCCCGATGAGATTTATGAATCTCAACAAGTGTGTCATGGCGCTTCGGGAGAGGACGGTCTTTCCAGTCTGATTCGTGTAGATGAAATTTCGGCAGGCCTTGAGTGTGCCAATGGCGGCTTGAAGGTGAGTGTGGGGCTGGATGCATCTGAAGATGGGGTGCTAGATGCTGAGGAAGTCAGTCAGAGTAGCTATGTCTGTTCGATTTCAGCAAGCCAAACCGATGGATTCAGTAGCTTGCTAGATATGTCCAATGAGCCTGAAGGTGCTGAGTGTGCTTCAGGGGGTCAAAAATTAACCTCTGGCTTGGACTTCAATCGCAATGGCACCCTGGATATCGATGAAGTTATTCAGACGAAATATATCTGCAACGGGGTTAGCCCGGTTGTGCACTCCTCGTTGGTGAAAACAGAAAATATTGGCCCTGGCCAGTTCTGTGACAATGGTGGAGTCAAGGTCTCCTCCGGCCTTGATGTGAACGAGGATGGCCTTCTCAGTGAAGGCGAGATAACAGGCAATGCGTACATCTGCCATGGTGAAGATGGAGAAAACTCAATTTCCCTGGTTGCTGTTGAGGTAGAGGCTGCCGGGGCCAATTGCTCCGCAGGCGGGAATAAAGTCACCAGTGGTCAGGACTTGAATGCAGATGGCACGCTGCAAGCAGAAGAAGTCACCGATGTAAATTATATCTGTAATGGAACAGATGGAATTGATGGAGAAGACGGCCTCTCCGCTCTGGTCAATGTCAGTGATGAGCCGGCAGGCGTTAACTGCCCGTCAGGAGGGAAACGGATCGAGACCGGGCAAGATGACAATGCAGATGGCATTTTACAGGCGGCTGAAATCGATCAGTCAGATTACCTGTGTAATGGGGAAAATGGCGATTCTGCCATCTCGTCTCTCGTGAGGGTGGAGCAAGAAGCGGCTGGAGCGAATTGTTCAGCCGGTGGGTATGTGCTGCATACCGGGATGGATGCAAATGCAAACGCATATCTGGATAGCAGTGAAATATCCGAATCACACTATGTTTGTAATGGTGAGGATGGGGCTGGTAGCGGAGGTGGTGATTCCGATGGGACAGCTGATATGAACTACTTCGTTGTGAATACCCAGCTTGGTGAAGTAACGGAAATTGATTGCCCTGGTGGAGCCAGCAGCAACAGCAAAAGGAAAAATGAATACTTTGCATTGGCATCAGGTGGTCAGGGGGAGCCCTACAAAGTTTGTTATCACGAGAGCTGTTATGTGAGTACAGACAATGGTTACACACATCACCAAAAAACATATGGTGATTCAGCTTGTAATGCTAGTGAGTATGTATACCAAAACTGTAATGAAGGATATCAATGGGATGGGGTGGCATGCACCGAGATTCCGCCTGTTTGCCCTGAGGGGCAGATCGAAACCACAAGAGGCTGTGAAGTTCCCGTTGATAGCTGCCTGGAAAACCAGGAAATCGAAGACAACATCTGCGTTGATATCCCCTACGTGGAAGTGACGGGCAATATTTGTGGTAACTATGTCGACCCGATAAAGGTGACAGCCGGAAACCATTTCGTAACCTGTGATACGACGTTTAATGAGCGCCTATTGATTGATGCGGGGGCCGTTCTGCAAGTGGATCGTAACTGGTATATCGTGGCGGAGAGCGGTGTGAATGTGAATGGGACGGCCGTGTCTCCTGTCACTATCAAGACCTCACCCAATAATATTGATGGTGCTTGGGCTGGAATACGTTTTGTCGGTGAAATGGATTTTGACTACGACAATGAAGAGCTTGTCGGCGATAAAATAAGTTATTTGAACGTTTCTGGTTATTCGGGAACCTCAAGTTTGGAAGGTGTTGGAATAAAGAGGGCTACATTAACGGCAAATGCTGGGTTGACACTGCGAGATGTTGTTTCTATAGGAACAGTGTTTGATGTGGAGGATGTTACTTCATACAGATCGCTTTTAAGTGGTTCTTCTGTGTTGTCTTCGCAGCTATATCTGTGGAGTGGCTTGGTAGTTAATTCTCCTGATCTCAGCAATATTTATACATATTGGGGCGGACGGACCGATGGTTTTGAGCGTCTTGCAGCATTATTCAATGAAGGGTTTTCCGTCGCTGGATGTAGTTATGAAGCACACATGCAAGGGAATGAGTCTGTTGGAACAGGTGCCGCAACAGGAGATCACTGCATTGTTAGTGATAACGGAAAGCCTATGCCAGAGAGCTACGGTGTCTATGTTCTGGGCCCGAAAAATAGAGATATAAAAACCGGAGAAAGCTTAAGTTTAGAGGCTTACTTATTTGATAAAAACGGGTTTGTGCACCCGGAATCGATTGTTTGGAAGGCTCGCTATGATGTGGACGGCACTTACTACGACTCGGGCCAGACCTGGACAGGTAGGAAAATAAGCGTGTCCCTGGAAGATAAAGAGCAGTACGAGGTTTATGTGGAGTCTGTGAACGGGGAGACGGACCTGCTTGGTCCCAAGTCCATCATTCTTAATGTTCAGTAGATAAATTAATAAAGGCGCTCTGGCATGTGGCCAGAGCGCCTTTATGCTGTTAGGAGGATTGGGGTTATGCCGATTCGACCAGAGCCTTTTGTCTTGAATTGTTCGCGATGCGGCTGGAAGAAGGGCGTAAGGCCAAAAAGCGATGTACTGACACCAGGCGAATGGGTGGATGAATGCCCGCGCTGTGGTTGTGAGGAGATTGAAACCAGGCGAACTGGGGTGATCGCGAGATTTTTAAATAAGATATCCTGAGGTGGTTATGTCTGTAAGGCGTTTATTCGGAACGGCGACAGCGGATGCTGGAGTATTTTGGAGTGACAAAGTTTCAGAGCAAGGATGGCGAATCCAGTACAACAAGACCTTGGATAAGGTTAGCCCTTTAAAGCCGTATAGATTGCTGGATCCATCCGGGAATCTGTGGGCGTCATCAGACACGATGCAGGAAATGGTTGATGACCTTCCGGGGTTGATAGATGAATTTTCAGGAAAAGATTCCCTGTTCTCGTCTGAAGAAGCAAAGAAATTGGCGAAAGAAGCTATTGGCATCCTTGTTACCGCAGGGCAAGTTTGGCTGGCCAAGGAAGTAAGCGAGGAGTGAAGGTGCTCTTTTTATTTGATTTTTTGGAATGCTGAGGATTGGTGTGGTTATGGAAGTTAAAAGAAAAGAACAGTTGGCTAACTATATTAAAGGGTTGGGCGAATATTTTTTTCAGGCAGTAGATTCCGCTCCATCAATGATGGAAGAAGTGGGTAGAAAATGGGGCGAAGAGCTTGATCAGGTTTCTTCTTCTGTTAGCCAGGGTGAAATTTATGTGCCAGTTGTTGGAGGGTTTAGTACAGGAAAGTCTACAGCACTGAATAAGGTGATTGGTCGCAATATTCTTCCTGAGAAAGTTACACCTGAAACGGCTATCCCGGCAGAGCTTCGATATTCAGAATCTGAATGCTTGATGGCACAGACTCAGTCAGGTGAATGGCGCGAATATAGAGTTGACCAACTACCAGTGCTGTCTTCGGAAGCAGAGCGTTATCAGGTGGTGAGGGTCTATGTTAACTCCCGAGAGTTGAAAGAGATTCAGCCGCTGGTGCTTGTCGACATGCCGGGTTTTGATTCCGGTCTCGATCAGCACAACCAAGCAATCCTTCGATATATCACAAGCGGTGCATTGTATTTGTATATGGTTAATGCAAAAGCGGGCACAGTTAGTCGGCAAGACGTACGAAGGCTTGATGAAATTATGGGGCTTGGGCGTTATGTCAAAGTGTTTTTAACTATGACGGACTTGGCTTCCCCTGAGGAATTGAAATCCACGCATCAGTATGTGTCTGAGCAAATGGAATCAATTTCCGGTGATGATTCTGTGGGGCAAATCAATATGGAGGATGTGGCAGATCTTCTGTCCTCCCTGGAAGAAGCCGATGCATCGTCATTGTTTGATGGCATCTTCCTTGATCAGGTTAAATCACTCTATTTTGATGCTTGTGCACATATTAATACGTTGATTAGTGCGCTTTCGGGGTCGGAAGACGATTTGAATCGTCAAGTTGAAAATGCAAAAAATAGCTTGATAAAAATTGAGAGTGAGCGGGAGAAAATGCTTTCTGAAATAGGAGAAGGGCGCCTGTCTGAGAAAGCCGAGCATGTCTTGCGCAGATTGGAGGCCTCTCTCAATGGTTCATTGGATGAAATTGTTGTGATGGCTCGAAGTGGGGAGGACGCAATGTGTCGCGGTATTGCTGATCTTGTCCGTTCCACGCTTACGGTGGAAATTCAGCAAGCCGTTCGGCGTATCACCAAAGATGTGGCATATCAATTTTCGGGCGATATATCTCTGAATGGGCTTTCCCTCTCATCCGAAGGTAATTGGATCGACAATATGATTTCAGTAATTGAAAGCGAGGCTATGTCTGCTCTTGCGGGTCTGGGAGATAACCCGTCGTCCCGTGGGAATGCAGGGAAAGAGGGGGCAGGAAAAACGGTTGGGGGAATGCTTTCAACGGCGGCATTAGCTATTCCGCATCCGGTCTTGAAGGTTGTTTTTTCAATACTTCCTGGGGTTATTGGCGCGCTTTTTGACGCGTTCCGTGAGAAAAGCGAGACAGAACAATACCGAAAGGCCATATCCTCTCAAGTAATTCCAAGTGTCTTGTCACAGGTTAGGCCGCAGGTCGTGGATTCTCTTAATGCCACCGAGAGCGAAATTATTAGAGTTGTTTCTGAGCAAGTGTCGTCAAAGGTTGAAAATCAGAAGAGAGTATATGATGAGGTTGCAAGCTCTGCGGCTGAGGATTTGCAAGCTATAAAAAGCAACATATCACAGTTAGAAGAAATTCTGGCTGCGATTAACGAGAATGCAAGAAAGGTGATTGTTTGATGACAGTGAGCAAAGATCGGCTTCTTTCGGCGCGCCAGTCTTTAGAAAGCATTCTAGCTAAATATGATGATATCTGTGATGCATCGATTAAAAGATTGATCAAAGATGATGGGGTATATAGTAGTCAGGAGATTGAGTCGCATCTGGCTACTCTTCAGGAAGAAGGAAGAAATCTGAAGATTGGTATTATTGGTCGTGTAAAAGCGGGGAAATCATCACTGATTAATGGGCTTCTCTTTGATGGTAAAGAGGTGCTTCCAAAAGCTGCGACACCTATGACAGCGGCACTGACATCAATAGGATATGCGGGTGAGTTTTGCGCTGAAGTAAAGTTCTTTAATCAGGATGATATTGATGATTTGAAGATTAAAGCTTCAATATACGACCGTGAAGTAAATGCGGCTATTCAGCGTTACAGGGAAGAGCATTTAGAGAGGAAGGAGCGTGCTAATCGGCCACTTCCGGATCCTAAAGATGAGCTGCTTAGGAAAAAGGCTCTTCGTGAAGTGGGTGAAGATGGTGCCCTTTCTGCAGCTGCAGATTTATATAAGCGAATTAAAGATTCGTCGGTAAACGTGGGGGAGCTTACAGACCGGCGCTTGCTCACGGCGAATACCGTGGAAGAATTAAATGCACAGCTTATGGATTATGTGGGCTCCTCGGGGCGTTATATGCCTTTTACCCGTGAGCTTAATCTTGGAATGCCCCTGGAGAGCTTGAAGGGAATTGAGATTCTGGATACCCCTGGCGTTAACGATCCAGTTAAATCTCGTGAGCAGCGTACTTATGAACGTTTAAAGGAGTGTAATGCTGCCTTTATTGTGAGTCCCGCGGGGCAGTTCATGAGTGAACAGGATTTTGAGCTTGCGGATCGCCTGAGCGGACGTGAAGGCACACAGGAAATATATATTGTGGCTAGCCAGGCTGATACACAGTTGCACTCCAGTATTCGCAGAGATGCGAAAGGAGTTCTGCCACAGGCTATAGAAATTTTACGTGCCACCATGGCCGAGCAAGCAGAGAGGTCGTTATCCAATTGTGAGAATGAAATTCTCAAGAGTATAGCGAAGAACCAAGGGGAGCGGCTGATTTTGACTGCAGGTATTTGCGAGGCGCTGGTTCTGGGGAAGGGTAGTAGTGGTGATGAAACAGCTTCTCACGCTATGGGGCTTCTGAAAAAAAACTATCCAGACTATTTTTCTAATCCTGATAATTTAATGGATAATCTTGAAGTTCTATCTGGTCGGAGGGAGCTGGAGAGGGCAATTGAAAAAGTAAGGTCGAAGAAAATTCAGATATTGGAAGCGCAGTCTGATGACTTTATTGAGGCCCAGTGGCGAGCTTTTGTTAAAACAAAAGAAGCGGTATTAGAGAGCCTCTCTGGGCAGCGAAGTGAAGTCGAAAATAGTGATATAGAGAAAATTCAAGAAAGGCTAAGCGCACTAAATGTGGCTTCGTATAAAGGTGTTGAGGCATCGAATCAAGAGTTTTTAGATCAAATAGAGGATATGCATTTACGACTCCCGGCGGATTTAAGGAGTGTCATTCAAAGAGCTATGGATATGTTTGACGAAAAAGCTGAGGGGGCGGAGGGGGTTTCTCAAGAAACTCGACGGGTTGAGAAAGAGGGTGTGGGGTCGTGGTTCGCCAGAAAACTTAGTATGGGCGGCTATGAAGAACGAACCTTTGAGATTGAAACGGTGCGGCCACTTCCGATACGTAGGTCGTTGGAGGGGTTTTCAAGACTAATGACGCAA
>NZ_LWFX01000661.1:0-651 GCF_001635175.1 Alcanivorax sp. HI0083
CACCGTGATGGCGGCCCTGTTTGCCGGCACCACCATGGACACCGGTCTGCGCCTGCAGCGCTATATTTTCCAGGAATGGGGCGAAATCTATCAGCAAAAATGGATGACGCGGCCTCTGCCCGCCACGCTACTGGCCGTAGTCAGCTGCCTTCTGCTGGCGTTTGGGGCAGGCGGTGCCGATGGCTCCGGCGGCCTGCTGATCTGGCCGTTGTTCGGCACCACCAACCAATTGCTCGCCGGCCTCACCCTGCTGGTGATTACCATCATGCTGGTGAAACGCGGACGTCCGGCCATTTATACCCTGGCGCCGCTGGTTTTCCTGCTGGTGATGACCCTGTTTGCCCTGCTGATGCAGCTGAAAAGCTTCTACGAGAAGGAAGACTGGTTCCTCCTGGGGCTGGACCTTGTTGTATTGGTGGCGGCCCTGCTGGTTACGCTGGAGTGCACCGCAGCCCTCAAGCGCGCCTTCAAAGCGCCACCGGAGCCTCTGTAATGGCAACGCCGGCACAATGGCTCAAACGCATCAGCGATCTCGGGGCGCAGTACTACAACGCCCCCTATCGCGCCGCCATTGCCCGCGCCAAACGGGATGAAGAGGACCTGTTCATGCTGCTGGTCTTCTCGGAAATGATGGGGGTTCCCAACCCGGCA
>NZ_LWFX01000662.1:0-602 GCF_001635175.1 Alcanivorax sp. HI0083
GCGGCCGCTGATCACAGTCTGGCGGGCGTTATCGCTGAGGGGCAATTTTTCCTTCAGCGCGTTGGGCGTAATCAGTACGTCCTGCGAGGCAATGTTAAGGTCGTCTACCTGCTTGTCGGTCATGATGTGCTTTGCTACCTGTAGTTGCTGGAGGCCCCGTGCCCTGTTCTTGCGCGGCGGGCTCTGGCTGACACTCCCTTTGTAGAGGTCCAGCAGTCTAGCGGAATCAGGCGGCCAGAGAAATATCAAGGGGCCTGTCTGTGCCATAGGGTGGGCAATGAAGGGCGACCATCAGCTACGAGCTACGAGCTACGAGCTGCTAGCGACTAGGCGCGAGGTAGCCCCTCTGGGTTATGCATAGTCAGTGCCCGCGTTCAGGCCGAGTCCCCGTGCCTGGCAGTGAACGGGTTGTTCTCGCAGCTAGAAGCTCGTAGCTAGCAGCTAGATTCCTGCAATCAGCTCTTCCACATACGCCGGCACCAGTTCGCTGGCCAGGCCGTGCTGGTGCTCCGCAAAGGCGGTGAGTCGCTGGGAGGGCTCCAGATTCAGTTCCACGGTGTGTGCACCATGGCGGTTGGCCTCTTCTACAAAGCCGGCGGCCG
>NZ_LWFX01000663.1:0-1049 GCF_001635175.1 Alcanivorax sp. HI0083
CATGGCATGTCAGCAGAGGATAAGGCGAGGGCGCTCAATGCCGGTTTCATGGAGTACATTGAGCTTGGAGCGATGCACATGGTCACAGGCTATGACCATTTACTGTTTCTGTTCGGCGTGGTGTTCTTTCTGACCCGCTTCAGTGACATTGTTCGTTTTATAACCGCGTTTTCCATTGGCCACTCGATTACTCTGGTGTTTGCCACCCTCTATAGTATTCAGGCGAATTACTACTTAGTGGATGCGGTTATCGCTCTGACTGTCTGCTATAAGGCGTTTGATAACCTTGGCGGTTTCAAGACTTATCTGAAGATGAAGTCACCAAACTTAATGTGGATGGTTTTCGCTTTCGGTCTTATTCACGGGTTTGGACTGTCGACGCGATTGCAGCAATTACCTCTGGCAGAAGATGGTTTGGTTTTTCGCATCCTGGCTTTCAATGTTGGCGTAGAGTTGGGGCAGATTGCTGCGCTGGCCATCATGTTGTTTTTATTGTCTGGTTGGCGCCGCATGGCATCGTTCAAACGCTTCAGTCAAGCGACCAATGGGCTGCTGATGGTGTTGGGGTTGCTGTTGCTGTTGATGCAGCTGCATGGATATCTACACTCAAGCAATCCTGATGAATTTCCGCTGAACAAGGATGATCACCAGCATACTCATGAAGACATGGGGGTTGCTAATTCTCCGCTGTCCGGGTACGAGAAGCGCTTTGATTTGGATGCAGAGGAAGTGTTAACGGTGAGGTTGAAACAGAGGGTCGTGAGCCGGAGGAGTTGCCAAACAGTGCCTCTAATCCTCACGCCCATGGTGACGGCGAAGCCCATGTACATTAATAAATTTGATCTGTTTTTATGAGGAAAATGTTATGAGATGGATGAAAACCTTGATGACGATGATGGCCTTGAGTTTTGCCTCGCCGGTGTTTTCTCACGGCGGAGGGCATGCCACGGTAACCGCCGATCAGGCGGAGGAAGTAGCCAGGTATGTGGCTGTCGAGCTCACCGAGGAAGATCGGGGTATGGGATTTGGCAAACTGGACGAAAGCTGGA
>NZ_LWFX01000664.1:0-369 GCF_001635175.1 Alcanivorax sp. HI0083
TATACTGATAAGTAGAAGGAACAATAGCCCGGGAAACACCATTACAGATCGCATTTTACTGTCCCATTGTTTCCATGCTGACCGTCTCAAGCCAGGTTCGGATAGCCCACAAAGCTTCCTGACTGAGATAATCGGCCATTTTCGGCATCAGAACGCGACCATTGCGCACAGCTCCATTTACAACCCGTTCTTTGTACCATTCGTCACCGTAATCACCGTTTTCCAGCTCTCGCAGATCAGGCGCTATACCTCCCGACTTGGCTTCCAGGCCATGACAAGCTGCACAGTTCTGGTTATACGCAGAGCTGCCAATATCCACAGCCAATTCATGCTGCGGATGATCTTCACGGTAAGGGTTGGTATCGCGCC
>NZ_LWFX01000665.1:0-684 GCF_001635175.1 Alcanivorax sp. HI0083
TCATCCAGGATCCCAATGCAGAACCTGAAGCGAAGTGGGATGCTCAGCTTCAGCTGCAAAAAATGCCGCGCGATTCTTCTCCGGTTCGTCAGCGTAATCGCTGTCGTCTCACCGGTCGTCCGCACGGTTACTACCGCAAATTCGGCCTTAGCCGGATCAAGCTGCGTGAAGCAGCAATGCGCGGTGATGTTCCCGGTCTGGTTAAAGCCAGCTGGTAAGCCAAGAGTTAGGTAGCGGAGCGATTGCGGCATGAGCATGCAAGATACCCTGGCGGATATGTTTACTCGTATCCGTAACGCCCAGATGGCCAAGAAAGTACAGGTCGAGATTCCTGCGTCAAAAGCAAAGGAAGCTGTTGCCAAAGTACTGAAGGACGAGGGCTATATCGCAGGTTACGAAGTGACAGGCGATAAAAAACCGGTAATGACGGTTGAGCTGAAGTATTACGAAGGCAGCCCTGTGATCGAGAAGATTGCACGGGTAAGCCGTCCTGGTCTGCGGGTTTACAAGTCCGCTGGTGAGATCCCCAAGGTCAAAGACGGCCTCGGTGTTATGATCGTATCCACTAATCAGGGCATTATTTCTGACCGGGCAGCGCGCAAAGCCAATGTTGGTGGCGAGCTGATCTGCGAAGTGTCCTAACAGAAGCGGCGTAGACAGGTTAGGTGCAACAATGTCTAGAGT
>NZ_LWFX01000666.1:0-415 GCF_001635175.1 Alcanivorax sp. HI0083
TCTATTGTTTGAACAGGATCAGGAGCGGGTTCAGGTGACCTACAACATGAATATCCTGCAGGGCATCAGCGCCCCGGAAACGTTCTGTGTGACGCTCAATGCCACCGACCTTATTGATGAAGAACAGATCCTGGCCCGCTACCGTTTTGCGCACCCGTTGTTCACTCCGCACACCGTGGCGGCCCGGGAGCAATTGCTGAAAGAAAACGGCAAACGGGGTACCTGGTTTGCCGGTGCCTGGTGTCGCAATGGCTTTCATGAAGATGGTGTGGTGTCTGCGTTGAACGTGGTGGAAGGCATTGCTGGCACAGCGCAGCCGGGGAGTGCTGCGTAATGCGTGCCTCGGCAGAGCAGGCGGTAATGTCCTGTGCCATTGCCCAGGGGCGGGTCTGGCATCAGCGCTTGCAACCCTTTA
>NZ_LWFX01000667.1:0-344 GCF_001635175.1 Alcanivorax sp. HI0083
GCCGACAATGGTGGCGAAAACCGCCAGCGCGGTTGAATAGCTTTTCCTGATAATGTCGGATGACGCCTTTCAGGCTAATCCGACCTACAAACCCTGACGTTGAAGCCGCCGCGGTTGTTTCGTCTGTCAGTGTGTAGGTCGAATTAGGCTTGGCCGTAATCCGACATTGTTGGCTGAGACCTTGGTTTTTTGCTTATGTCATATTTGACTAAGTGCTCCCTTTTTATATTCCCTTTGCCCTGTAAAATGCCCTTTTTGCGGTGCGGTTTGTCGCGCGGCCTGGGCTCTGTCTGGTTCATCTGATGACGCTGGAAATACTGATAACACTACTGATTGTACTGGCT
>NZ_LWFX01000668.1:0-403 GCF_001635175.1 Alcanivorax sp. HI0083
CTGGTACTTGTGGCAGCCCCGGAGGGTATTCGCAAGGTCCAGGAGGCGCACCCGGATGTCTCCCTTTACACCGCTTCGGTGGATCAGGGGCTGAACGAAGAGGGCTATATCATGCCGGGCCTGGGAGATGCCGGAGACAAGATTTTCGGGACCAAATAACCGGGTATCGCCCGGTGGCCTAAGCCACAGGCAATCACAAATCAGGAGCTGTACATGAGTCAGGCCGGCGGATTCTGGAACTGGAAAATCATCCTCATCGGCGCGCAGATGCTGTTTGTGGCTTTTGGGGCCATGGTATTAATGCCGTTACTGACCGGGCTGGATCCCAGTGTGGCGCTGTTTACCGCGGGGCTGGGCACATTGTTGTTCCAGTGGATTACTCGCCGTTCGATTCCTGTTTTCC
>NZ_LWFX01000669.1:0-310 GCF_001635175.1 Alcanivorax sp. HI0083
TCTCCCCCATGGTCAGGAAGAACTCTTCCATTTGCGGGCGAGAAAGGCCGAGCAGATTTACCTTCTGTTGGGCAGTCATAGCATTCTCCAATAGGAAACCGGGTTTCCTTTAAACGCCAACCACGGCCCGAGGCCGTGGTTGGTATTGCACGCAAGCGGATATTAGCTGGCGCGCGGGCACAGTTCTTCGTCGGAGAAGAAGTAGGCCAGTTCGCGGGCGGCTGACTCGGTGGAGTCAGAACCATGGACCGCGTTTGCATCGATTGTTTCCGCAAAATCTGCACGGATAGTGCCGGCTTCGGCTTCTTTC
>NZ_LWFX01000670.1:0-298 GCF_001635175.1 Alcanivorax sp. HI0083
CGCACGCAGGAAGTTATAGCGGCGACTGGCCTGATTAAAAATTTGCTCCCCAATGGGCTCCTCGTTATCCCATGGCAAAGACATCAAACCTCCGATTTCCACCATCGCTTGGGAAACCCTTTGCTGTAGTTCCGTGCCTTTGATTTTCAGTCCTGACGATTCTGGGCCGAACGGCTTGCCTTCATCTGTGGCAGCAACGGTGCGAAAGTTGGTGTATTCCAGTGCCATAAGATCGACTTCCAAGCCAGCCAACCGACGCACCGCCAACTGCTTATCTGTTTCCGTTGGTAGCGCATCG
>NZ_LWFX01000671.1:0-9042 GCF_001635175.1 Alcanivorax sp. HI0083
TAATAATCAGGGCGAAATGGTGCCGTTCTCCACGTTCGCCACCGGCCACTGGACCTATGGCTCGCCCAAGCTGGAACGTTACAACGGCGTCTCCTCGGTGAACATCCAGGGCAACGCGGCACCCGGCTACAGTACCGGTGACGCCATGGATGCCATGGAAGAACTGTCTGCCAAGCTGCCCGCCGGCTTCGGTTTCGAATGGACCGGCATGTCTTATCAGGAGCGCCAGTCCGGTGACCAGGCCCCGGCCTTGTACATCATCTCCCTGCTGGTGGTGTTCCTCTGCCTGGCCGCCCTGTACGAAAGCTGGTCGATCCCCTTCGCGGTAATGCTGGTAGTGCCACTGGGTATCCTGGGTGCAGTACTGGCTGCCACCTTCCGTGACCTTAACAACGACGTCTTCTTCCAGGTGGGGCTGTTGACCACCATCGGGCTCTCGGCGAAAAACGCCATTCTGATTGCGGAATTTGCGCTGGAGCTGGAACAGAAAGGCGAGCACTTGCTCAAGGCCACACTGGAAGCCGTGCGCATGCGGCTACGCCCGATCTTGATGACCTCACTGGCCTTCATGCTCGGCGTGACCCCGCTGATGATCAGTACCGGCGCCGGTGCCGGTGCCCGTAACGCCATTGGCACCGGGGTATTCGGTGGCATGCTCACCGCCACCGTCCTCGCCATCTTCTTCATCCCGCTGTTCTATGTGGCGGTGCGCAAATTGTCCGGCGTGCCCCTGGACGGCAAGAAGAAAGCCAAAGAGTAAGTCCAAGCGGAGAACCCTCATGACCCGTAACCCACTGACGCTCGCCCTTCTGGGCGGGCTGATGCTGGGTGGCTGCACCCTGGCCCCCAGCTACGAACAACCGGCATCACCGGTCCCGGCCCAGCTGGGCGAAACCACCACTGACGGCGCCGCCGCATTGACACTGCCGGGCTGGTCCACGCTGTACCAAAGCGCCGAGCTACAACAACTCATCCAGAGCGCACTGGATAACAACCGGGATTTGCGCCTGGCCGTTCTGGATGTGGCCGCCCTGCGCGCCCAGTACCAGATCCAGCGCGCCGACCTGTACCCGAACCTGTCCGTGGATGGCAGTGGCACTCGCCAGCGCCTGCCCGGCGACCTGTCGTCCACCGGCAGCTCCACCCTTTCTGATCAATACGGTGTTCAGGTTGGCGTCACCGCCTGGGAACTGGACTTGTTCGGACGCGTACGCAGCCTCAAAGATGCCTCTCTGGAGACTTACCTGGCCAGCGAAGAAGCCCGGCGCAGCACCCAGCTGGCACTGGTGGCCCAGGTGGCGCAAAGCTACCTGACCCTGGTCAGCGACCGTCAGAATCTGGCCATCAGCCGTGAAACGGTCGCCGCGCAAGAGAATTCGCTGGCACTGATCCAGCGGCGCTTCGAAAGCGGGCTGGGCACAGAACTGGATGTACGACAGGCACAGATTGCCCTGCAAGGCGCCCGCGCCAACCAGGCCAGCTTTGAGCGCCAGGTCAGCCAGGATCACAACGCCCTGGCCGTATTGGTTGGCGGCCCCCTGCCCGCACTGGAGTCGGTGAACCTGAACAGCGACACGCTCTCCCTGGTGGCGCCGGTCCCGGAAGGGCTATCGTCCAGCCTCCTGACCCAGCGACCGGACGTGCAGCAGGCCGAGCATCAGCTACGTGCCGCCAACGCCAGCATCGGTGCCGCGCGAGCCGCCTTCTTCCCGAGTATTCAGCTCACCGGCGCCTATGGCAGCATGAGCAGCGAACTGTCTGGCCTGTTCGACAGCGGCTCCAAAGCCTGGTCGTTCAGCCCCAGTATTTCCCTGCCAATTTTCTCCGGTGGCCGCAACAAGGCCAATCTGGACCTGGCTGAAGTGCGCCAGGATCAGGCCGTGGCCACCTATGAAAAAGCCATTCAGACCGCCTTCCAGGAAGTGGCCAACGCCCTGCAGGCCCGCGATACCCTGGCCCGCCAGCAGCAGGCCCAACAGGCACTGGTCACCGCCACCGAGCAGTCCCTGACGCTCTCGCAGCAACGCTACGAGCAAGGCGCAGATGACTACCTTGCGGTGCTGGACGCCCAGCGCACCCTGCTCTCCGCCCGCCAGCAACTGGTGACGCTGAAGCTGCAGCAGCTGACCAATGAAACAGAACTGTATCGCGCACTGGGCGGCGGCTGGGAGGCACAACAGCCCACCCACGTGGCCAGCCGTTAGCGTGTTTTGAAAAATACAGACAAAGGTCGGGTTACGCCGCTACGCGGCTAATCCGACCTACGAAACAAAAGGGATAACACGGAAGGAAAACTACTCGCTGCGCAAACGGAAGGTTGCTTCGCCGAGGGCCAACAGCGTGTCCTTTTCATCGAACACTTCCATGGTGCTGTTGTAGATCCGGGTGCCACCGGCACGGCGGGTACCCACCGCGCGAACCAGACCTTTACTGGCCTGCCCGGTGAAGGTGGTGGTCATGGATAGGGTAACCGCCTTGCGAATGTGCATGGGGTCCGGGCTCCAGGTGCCGGCACAGGCCCCGGCCACATCCATCAGGGTCGCCAACACTCCACCATGAATGACACCGCCCAGATTCAAATGCCGGGTTTCGATCTGCAACCCCAGCACTGCCCTGCCCTCTTCCCATTCCAGGAAATGAAACCCCACCAGGGAGGGAAAACCCATATCAAAACGGGTATTGGCATCAGCCAGGGAAAACCCTTTGGAGGGCGGAACTGCACTCATACTCTCGCACTCATTGTTTGTTTTACCTGTGGCCCGGTACCACTGGTCCAGCGGTTCAGGCGCGGCCCTGTACCATCTGCGCGACCTGCCCGACCACGTCTTTCAGCCGTGGGCCCAGATTCTCCAGCAGCGTTCTGCGGCTTAACCGCAACGATGAGCCCCCGCAGTTGAACGGCACCACCTGGGCGCCACCGTCCAGAATCAACGGCACCGCTACACCACTCACATCGCGGTTCCATTCTCCGTCAGAGGTACAGAAGCCGTATTGTTCATATTCGTCATAGGCACTCTGCAGGCTGCGCTCCAGCGCCGGCCAGGCCGCCGGGTCCTGCTGGCGAATCTGCTCGTAGTACATTTCCCGCTCCACTTCCGGCGTGGCCGCCAGGAACGCCCGGCCCAATGCCGAGGTGGCCATGGGCACCCGCGAACCGATATCCAGCCGCAGCACCAGAGGGCCATTGCCCTGACAAACCTGGATATACGTAACCTGAGCGCCATCCGGCGCGCCAATGGCAACCATGCAATCGGTGGAATCCGCCAGCTCCTGCATGTAAGGCCGCGCCAGATCCCGCACCCCTTCGCTGGCCAGATAGCGGTAGCCCAAGTCCAGCACGCCCGGCCCCAGCCGGTATTTTTCCAGCTGGGGCACATAACGCAGGTAGCCCAGCTGTGTCAGTGTCGCGGTCATTCGCGATACGGTGGGGCGAGGAATGCTGGTCCGCTTGGCCAGCTCCGCATTGCCCAGGTATTCATCCGAAGGCCCAAAGCAACGAAGAATATCCAGCCCCCTGGCCAGGGCCGTGACGAAATTACGGTCTTTATCATTGGCGCCGAGATCGGCAACAGCTCTACGCATTCTTCTCGTTCCTGTATCAGGCTTCGGGTTGGCTGAAACCGGTTGTTCCGGCTAACCGGACATCGATTCCATTTATAGTTATGTATTAGGCTCGCAAATATAACAAAAAGCGTTTCGCCTGCCCAAGACACCGCTTGCCCGCGGCTCAAACCGGCCATGGCCCGACGTCCCTCTCTCAAGCACAATGGGGGCGCGGGCACGGCAGGAACATTCACCATGTCACGCTTCAGCCATGGCGGTCAATATTTTAAAATTACGTTTCATTATTGTAATGTTGACCCACCACACACAATGGAAGACCGATAAAAGGACGATTCCATGGATACGCTGCAGCAGTTCTACATCAACGGCAGCTGGGTTTCTCCCGCGCCGGGAGCCACCACCCACGCCGTTATCAACCCCGCCAATGAAGAACAGATTGCCACCTTACCGCTGGCACAGGCTGCCGACATTGATGCGGCAATCGACGCCGCCCACCAGGCCTTCCCCACCTGGTCCGCTCTGTCACTGGAAGAGCGACTGGGCTATATGGAAAAAATGCTCGAAGCCTATCAGGCCCACCTGCCGGAAATGGCTGAGGCCATCAGCCAGGAGATGGGGGCCCCCATCTCCCTGGCCAGCAAGGTGCAGGCCCCCATGGGCCTTGCCCATTTGAAAACCGCGCTGGGCATCGCCCGGGAGTTCCCGTTTGAAGAAACCGCGGGCCAATCACTGATCCGCCGGGAAGCTGCCGGTGTCTGCGCCCTGATCACGCCCTGGAACTGGCCCATGAACCAGGTCATGTGCAAAGTCGCCCCCGCCATGGCCGCCGGTTGCACCATGGTGCTCAAGCCCAGTGAATTTGCCCCTCTGTCCGCCAACCTGCTGACCCGGATTATCGACGAAGCCGGCGTACCCGCCGGGGTCTTCAATATGGTGTATGGCGATGGCGCAGCCGTAGGGCCCTTGCTGTCCAGCGACCCACGCATTGATGTGGTGTCTCTCACCGGCTCCACCCGCGCCGGGGAATCGGTGAGCCGGGAAGCGGCCAGCACCATTAAGCGCGTGTCGCTGGAACTGGGAGGCAAGTCCGCCAATATCCTGCTGCCAGGCTGCGATCTGGAGCAGGCTGTTACCCACGGGGTGCGCTCCATGATGACCAACACCGGACAGAGCTGTAATGCTCCGTCACGGATGCTGGTGCCGGCGGATCAACTGGCCGAGGCCGAACAGATCGCTACCCAGGTTTGCGACAGCGTGGTGGTCGGAGACCCCACTGATAACGCTACTGTCATGGGCCCCATCGCCAATGGCCGCCAATACCAGCGCGTGCAGGCCATGATTGAGAAAGGCCAGCAAGAAGGCGCCAAACTGGTTGCCGGCGGAACCGGCAAACCCGACGGAATCACCAAAGGTTACTTCGCTCGCCCCACGGTATTCAGTGAAGTGAACAATCAGATGACCATCGCACGGGAAGAAATTTTCGGTCCGGTGCTGGTGATGATTCCCTACGACACCGTGGACAATGCCGTCGCCATTGCCAACGACTCCGAGTATGGCTTGTCCGGCTATGTGTTCGGGGATGATGCTCAGGCCCGCCAGGTGGCCGCACGCCTGCGTACCGGCAACGTCCATATCAATGGCGCCGGCCCGGATGTACAGGCCGCTTTTGGTGGCTACAAGCAGTCCGGGATTGGCCGGGAATGGGGCCGATTCGGCTTTGAAGAATTTCTGGAAACCAAATCCCTGTTCCTGCCCGGCTAACGACCTCACCCTTGGCGGGGCGACACAAAATGCCTTGTTTTGTGTACTGACAATAGCGCCCCGCCCGGGGCGCTAAATTGCCATTTACCTGATCTGCTGTAACCCCGACTATCGTTACATCACTCAATGTCACAGTGTGACATTCAGCGGCGCCCCTGCCGTCAGAGATCAGGAGGACACCATGACAACAACAGCATCCACCACCATTGAGTCCGGCCAGGCAAAGGCCCAGAAAGTCCCGTTGGGCGCCACCGTCAATATTCCGCCCCGTCGTCTCGACTTCCAGTTCGATGACAAGACCACGGCGCGTTACTTCTATGACAACGACCCTTTCCTGAGCGCATTCTGGTTGAGCCTGTCGGCCCTGTTCCCGGAAGGCGAAGCCTTTTTCGTGGACTCCGTGCGTCATTACCGTAAAGAAATTACCGACGGCACACTGAAAGCCCAGGTGGCTGGCTTTATTGGCCAGGAAGCCATGCACAGCAAAGAACATGAAGCCTGGAACGAAATGGGCGTGAAATTCGGCTACCCCACCGACAAGCTGGACAAGTCACTGGGTAAATTGCTGGGCCTAGTGCAAAAACGCACCCCGAAAATCTTCCAGCTGGCCGCCACTGTATGCCTGGAACACTACACCGCCATCATCGCCGAACAGTTGCTGCGCGAGGATGAGCATCAGGAAAAAATCCTTGATGAAGCCACCGCAAAACTGTGGCTGTGGCACGCACTGGAAGAAAACGANCACAAGACCGTCGCCTATGATGTCTATGAAAAGGTCAGCGGCAGCTACGCCATTCGTGCAGGCACCATGATCCCCACCACCGTCATTTTCTTTGCCGTTCTGGCAGCATTCCAGGCGCGCATGCTGGCTTCCGACGGCCGCCTGTTCAGTCTGAAAAACAACTGGCAAGGCATGAAATTCCTGTTTGGCCGCAAGGGGTTGTTCACCAAACTGGCGCCCCAGTATCTGGATTTCTTCAAGCGGGATTTCCACCCATCCCAGCACGACACCGATGCCCTGCTGGACCAATGGCGCGAGAAACTTTTCGGCACCGATGGCATGCTCACCGAGCAACATGCCCAGGCCAGCCAGCGAAAGGGCAAAAAAACTCACTGAGTTTCTTTCCCTTCCATAAAAAAGGCTGCTTCTCGCAGCCTTTTTTATGGGCGTCCGTTACGGATAACAATAGCGAAACTGCGACTTACGGGGAACATGACTACTACTTTCGCACTGTATCTATTGAGGAGAAGCGCCGAAGCCAATAGCGTAAACCTCACACCAACAACAAAGCCGTAAATGCCATGCTCTCATTGAAGAGAATCGCCTTTGGACTTGCGACAATCAACATTCCCTTAACCGCCCTGGCCGAGCCCTCTGAGCTGGATGTCATAAAGGTTGATGGCACGCGGATGGAGCGCAGCCTTCTTGATACTCCTGCCGCCGTTAGCGTCGTGAATGCAGATTCCGCCCAGCAGGGCCAAAAGAACATTCAGCTTGATGAAAGCCTCGCCCGAGTGCCTGGGCTTTACCTGCAAAACCGCTATAACTTCGCTCAAAACCAACGTATTTCCATCCGGGGCTTTGGCGCGCGCGCGCCCTTTGGGGTCCGCGGGTTACGAGTCCGGGTAGATGGGTTTCCCGAAACACTACCGGATGGACAATCACAGGTAGACAATATCGACTTGGACTCCATGTACCAGGCAACAGTATTACGTGGGCCAGCCTCCGTTCTCTATGGCAATGCCACCGGTGGCGTAATCGATATTGAAACTCTTTCCGGGCGGAACATAACCGGAAATGGTGAGCTGAGTTTGTCGAGTGGCGCAGATGGCTTCCGCAAAGCCCACTTGAAGAGCGGTGGCCAGAAAGACAATGCTCATTATTATCTTGGCCTCAGCGGTCTCAACTACGCCGGCTACCGTGATCAAAGCGCGGTGGAGAAATACCAACTTAACAGCCGGATTGGTTGGGAACTCGGCAACCATCAGGAAATAGACCTGTTCCTGACGGCATTAGATACTCCTTATGCCCAGGACCCTGGTGGACTAACCCGCTCCCAGGCTCACTCAGACAGAAAGCAGGCCACAATGCTTGCCGATCGACTGGATGCAGGTCAGGAAGTTGATCAACAACGCCTTGGCTTCCGTTATCGCAATACCTCCTTGGCAGGAGGCGTATTACAGACACGGGCATTCATTAGCCAACGCGACTTCACCCAACAACTCCCATTTCCCGGTAGCAGCCTGATTGATTACCAGCGTACCTTCTACGGCGCAGGTGTAGAGTACAGCCATAATATGAACCTCTTCGGCCTGCCACACCGTTACCTGGTCGGCGTTGACGTAGACCGCCAACAGGACGACCGAGGACGCCGGGGAGTGACTTTCAACGGAGTGATTACCGGGCGCACCGCCAATGAAGACCAGATCGCCACCAGCAGTGGCATCTTTGTACAAACTGATACCTTTCTGACCGACAATCTCACCCTTTCTTTAGGAGCAAGAGCCGACCGAATCCAGTTTAAGGTGGAGGATGATTTCCTGAGTGATGGTGACGACAGCGGCGAACAGCAGTTTAATGAAGGCAGTTTTAGTGTCGGCGTTGCCTGGCATGTCCTTCCTGCTCATACACTCTATACCTCTGTCAGTTCAGCCTTTGAAACCCCCACTTTCACTGAGCTGGCAAATCCGTCCGGTGCAGGCGGGTTCAATCCAGACCTTGAACCACAAAAGGCATTAAATCAGGAGCTTGGCATCCGCGGTACCATTAGCAACGATCTACTCTATGATCTCACACTATTTAGCGTAGCCGTCAAAGACGAGATAACCCCTTATGAACTGGGCGGCCGAACCTACTACGAAAATGCAGCCCGCACACGCCGTGAAGGCCTTGAGCTGTCGTTAGAGCATTTCACCACAGAAACACTGACCACAACGGTCGCATGGACATGGGCACAATACCGCTTCGATCGATTCTTCGATGAGCAACAAGGTGTCGATGTAAGCGATAACCACATGCCAGGCTTGCCACAGCATATCGTTTTTGCCGAAGCCGCCTGGCGTCCTCAAAACGGCTTTTTTGTTATTGGCGATGTTCGTTTTGCCAGTGAAGTTTATGCGGAGAACACCAACCAAACTCGTATAGGAAGCCATGCAGTGGTTAATGCGCGGTTCGGAAAACGCTGGCATTTTAATCGTCAGGAGCTGGAGTTACACGCCGGCATCAACAATCTTTTCGACCGTGACTACTACAGCAACATTCGAATCAATGCCAATAGCGACAGGCCAGACCCCGCTGACCGCGGCTATTTCGAAACAGCGCCTGGTCGAACCTTGTATGCTGGAGTAACTTTAGGGTGGTAAGTATGAAATATTGGTTAGTGGCACTACTGATATACTCTCTTCCCCTTCAGGCCCTCCAGCTGGGTGATGCAGCACCAGATTTTGAGGCTGAAACCACTATGGGGGCCGTGCACCTCGATCACTGGAGGAAAGACCACTGGGTCGTCTTGTTTTCTCATCCGGCCAGCTTCACTCCTGTATGCACTACCGAGCTCGCTGCAGTGGAACGTTTACAAGGTGCCTTTGAAAAACGAAACGTACGCCCACTCGCTTTGGCAGTGAGTCCGCTGGGTGACCTGAAAAAATGGCTTGATGACATTGAAGAAAGCCAGGGTGTCCGACCATCCTTTCCTGTAATATCGGATCAGTCGCGAA
>NZ_LWFX01000672.1:0-410 GCF_001635175.1 Alcanivorax sp. HI0083
AACCATTGCCGTAAATACTCTCGGTTGTTATCGGTGAGTACATACAGCGCACCAGCATGACTGCTTTGCAGTGGTTCTAAGCGGATATTCATGTTCCGTTTTCTGGGTGTTGCCATTGTTTTGTCACTGGGACATTGCAGGTCGGGTTATGCCTTCTAAGCTAACCCGACCTGCGGGGAGGGACTAGGTGCGTTTATCTGTTACTGCCCCAGGCGCCGGAACGGTTGTGCATCCTCCAGTTCGAAGGCCAGCTCCAGCAGGGTGCGCTCGTCGCCGTGGCGGCCGGAAAATTGTACGCCGATGGGTAGACCGGTATCGGTCTGGCCTAGAGGGAGCGAGATGGCGGGGCTGCCTGATGCATTGTTGGCCGGGGTGAAGGTGGTGTAACGCAACAGGCGTTCCAGCTGGGC
>NZ_LWFX01000673.1:0-718 GCF_001635175.1 Alcanivorax sp. HI0083
GCAGACCATTCAGCTCCATGGCATCCGCAAGCCGTATCTGCGAGCACTGATGCAGGGCATCCGTGACCTGGGCCTGGACACCATTGCCGCCTGCGGCGATGACAGTCGTGGCGTGGTGTGTGGCAGCAATCCGTCGCAATCTGCTATCCACCAGCAAGTGGCCGACCTGGCCCGGGAAACCAGCCAGCGACTGATTCCCAAAACCGGTGCCTACCCGCAAATCTGGTATCAGGAAGATCGCCCGGTCATGGCCGATGAGGACCCACAATACGGGCCGCTCTACTTGCCCCGCAAATTCAAGGTGGGTTATGTGATTCCGCCCATCAATGACATTGATGTGTACGGCCAGGACCTGGGCCTGATTGCCATCGTGGAAGACGGCGCACTGCAAGGTTTCAATATCTGTGTCGGTGGCGGCATGGGGCAGCTGGATACCCGTGAAAACAGCTATCCCCGCGCCGCCGAAGTACTCGGTTTCATTCCCCCGAATGAAGCCCCTGCGTTTGCTGAAACCGTCATGGGCATTCAGCGGGACTTCGGTGACCGTAAAGACCGCCACCGGGCTCGCTTTAAATACACCCTGGATCGCCTGGGCAATGACTGGTTTTTGCAACAACTGGCCCAGCGCCGCGGTAAACCTCTCGCACCGGCACGCCCCTTCACTCTGACCCAAAACGGGGATGCACTGGGTTGGCAACAAGGCGATGACGGCCTGTGG
>NZ_LWFX01000674.1:0-634 GCF_001635175.1 Alcanivorax sp. HI0083
AATTGCCATGACTGCCCATTCGTTGCGGCTGTAGCTTTCAGGGCAGTACGCGCTTGAAGGGCTTTACCGTAACGCTGGCGTACACGCCGGCATCCATATACGGATCCGCATCCGCCCAGGCCTGGGCAGCGTCCAGGGAATCAAATTCCGCAATGACCAATGATCCGGTAAAGCCCGCTGGGCCCGGGTCTTCACTGTCGATAGCCGGGTGTGGCCCTGCCAGTTGCAGGCGCCCTTGATCACGGAGGGCTTCCAGCCGCGCCAGGTGCGCGGGGCGAGCCTGTTTGCGTGACGGCAAGGAGTCAGGGACATCTTCACTGATGATCGCGTACAGCATGGTTTCGCTCTTTATTCAGGTTTGCGGTGGTGTGCGGCCATGATGTCTTCCAGGTCTAGCCCGGTCAGCTTGCCGATGCGGCGAAACAGGAAGAGCATGGCAAGAATCAGCACAATCATGGAGGGCAAGACAATAACCGGGTAGCTCAGAGCTGTCATCTTGCCCAGTTCGGCATTGAATGCCTCGCTGCCCGGCGGGCTGGTCAAAATTATTTTGGCCAGCACGTAGTTGAGCACAGAGGACAGGAAAAAGGAGGCCGCCACCATCCAGGAAGCCTGCTTGAGGGTCAGCTCGAAG
>NZ_LWFX01000675.1:0-372 GCF_001635175.1 Alcanivorax sp. HI0083
GATGCCACCAATGCGCCTGTGTCCTATATGCGCCCTGTTCTGGCAGCAGAATAAGTGGCGGCAAAGTAGTAAAGAAAGAGGTTGGCCGCTTCGGGTCAGTATGATCCGGAAGGTGGCTGACTCTGGCCGAAGCGATTCGGCTGTACGTCGAAGCCCTGTTGGCCACCTGGCTGTCTCCCGCAGTCAGGTGGTTTTTCGTTTCAAGGGCGGAGAGATGGACGGTTAGTGTTCCTCAATCGGGCTCACCGCGGCTTGCCAGCCGCTGCAATGACGCTTTTAGCGCGTCATCCTCTATGGCTTCGGCCACAGCTTCGATGTGTCGAGCGCTTTCTCGGGCCAAATGCGGCCCCGCCGGCTTGCTGGCATGGTTAT
>NZ_LWFX01000676.1:0-606 GCF_001635175.1 Alcanivorax sp. HI0083
AACTGGTCACCGGCGTCACTGTGATGAGCAACCACAACCGCATCATTCACCTCAGGCAATTGCTTTAGCTGTTGTTCGATTTCACCCAGCTCGATACGCAAGCCCCGGATCTTCACCTGATGATCGAGGCGGCCCAGATAATCAATGGTGCCATCGCCCCGTTGCCGCACCTGATCGCCGGTGCGGTACAGGCGGCTGCCCGGCTCACCGAAAGGATTGGGCAGAAAACGTTCTGCCGTCAGATCCGGGCGGGCAAAATAGCCCCGTGCCAACCCTGTGCCGGCCAGGTACAACTCACCGGGGACACCACGGGGGACCGGGTTGAGGTCCGTATCCAGCACATGCAGCTGAATATTGCTGATCGGTACACCGATGGGCACGGTGTGGCCGCCTTCCGGCTTTTCCTTTTCTTCTCTCTCCAGGGAACGGCACTGCCAGAAACTCACATCAATGGCGGCTTCGGTGGGGCCGTACAGGTTGTGCAGTTCCACATCGTTGCGGCTGGCGAACACGTCTTTCTGCAGCTCCATATCCAGCGCTTCGCCGCTACAGATCAGGCGCTTGAGTTGTGGCAGATGCTGCAGGCCGGTGGCATCCACAAACGCC
>NZ_LWFX01000677.1:0-466 GCF_001635175.1 Alcanivorax sp. HI0083
AGATCGTGTTCGGGCTTGGTGAACACAGTCTCGGTATCATTCATTTCCACCAGACGACCCAGGTGGAAATAGGCGGTACGGTGCGATACCCGCGCGGCCTGCTGCATGGAGTGAGTCACGATGGCGATGGTATAAGACTCGCTCAGCTCGCTGATCAGCTCTTCGATCTTGGCGGTGGCAATGGGATCCAGCGCGGAACAGGGCTCATCCATCAGCACCACTTCCGGGCTCACCGCAATGGTGCGGGCAATACACAGACGCTGCTGCTGACCGCCGGACAGGCCCGTGCCTGGTGCGTGCAGACGGTCTTTCACTTCTTCCCACAGCCCGGCCTTGCGCAGGCTGGTTTCCACGATTTCGTCCAGGTCATATTTCTTGTTGGCCAGGCCGTGAATACGCGGGCCATAGGCCACGTTGTCATAAATGGATTTCGGGAAGGGGTTGGGCTTCTGGAACACCATGCCCA
>NZ_LWFX01000678.1:0-599 GCF_001635175.1 Alcanivorax sp. HI0083
TCACCGGCATACTGGCACTGGTATTGTTTCCCCTCACCTCACCGTTATTCGGTAACCGGGTCAGCCGTACGCTGGGCCATGGTCTGCTGGTGGTGCTGCGCACCACGCCGGAGTTTTTCCTCGCCTTCTTTTTCCTGATCCTGCTCGGCCCCTCCATGTTGCCCGGCATTTTTGCGCTTGCCCTGCATACCGGCGCCATCGTCGCCCACCTGACGGGCCGCTTCAGTGAGACCCTGCGCCTGCGGGCGGACGCGCCCAGCGGGATCAACCGCTACGCCTGGGAGGTCTTGCCGCGCATCAGCCCCAACCTGCTCGCTTTCCTGCTCTATCGCTGGGAGGTAATCATGCGCGAAACGGCGGTGCTGGGGATTCTTGGCATTCACACCCTGGGTTTCTATATTGATTCCAGTGTGGCGGAATTCCGCTTTGACCGAACCGCACTGTTGATCCTGGCCACGGTGTTGCTCAATCTGGGCGTGGACGCCCTGTCGCGTACGATACGACGGCATCTGAGATTGCAGCCCGGCAAAGGTACCCCCGCACACAAAGCCCCGGCCAGCAGCTGACCGGCATACCGGGAACACGCAGACACGAGTCGC
>NZ_LWFX01000679.1:0-318 GCF_001635175.1 Alcanivorax sp. HI0083
TTCCTGGGGCTCACCGGGGTGCACATCAACGGTCGCGAAGCGGTAGAAATCGGCATGGCGGACCGCATGGTGGACGCCGATGCCGACAGCCTGCTGGATGCACTGGCCGAGCAGGATTTCGCGGATGATGAAGCCGAAAACCGCGCGGTGATGTACCGCTTGTTCAAGCAACAAGCGGCGGACATGAGTGATCTGCCTCATCCGTTGATCGACCATCTGCCGTTGATTAATCGTCTGTGTGATGGCGAAAGCATTGCGGTGGTTACTGAGCAGCTGCTGAACGTGAAAGAGCGTGACCGCTGGCTGGACAAGGCACTG
>NZ_LWFX01000680.1:0-303 GCF_001635175.1 Alcanivorax sp. HI0083
GATTCGCAATAAGCAATGCCTTCACGCAGGTCTGGCACAGCCATTTGCTCAAGCTTGAGATCGCATTCCAGCATTTCCTTGGTGTTTTCACCAATCATCAGCTTGCCCAGATCCTGCAGGTTGGGAATGCCTTCCAGGAACAGAATGCGCTCGACCAGCATGTCCGCATGCTTCATCTCGTCGATGGATTCGTGATATTCCTTGGCATAGAGTGCCTGCAAGCCCCAATCCTGGTACATCTTGGCGTGGAGGAAGTACTGGTTAATGGCAACCAGCTCATTGCCGAGTGCACGGTTGAGGAAC
>NZ_LWFX01000681.1:0-2863 GCF_001635175.1 Alcanivorax sp. HI0083
CTGCTCAAGAATGGCCTCGAAGTGTTCTTCACGAAGTAGCTCACCAATGGTGGCGTCATCCTGTTCTGCGGCTTCCCATACGGCAAGACTCACGTCGCGTATGACGTCCTGCAATCCGCGGGCACTGAGCGCTTCCTGTAGCCACTGATCCACGACCTGTACAAGGCTGTCCTGATCTACCAGGTTGCCGAGCGGAATGTCGATAAGCAGGTCGCCCGCCTGGGCCATGAGGCCCTGCCAATGTTCCGGGGCCTGCAGCTGTTGGGTCAGATGTGCCTTGTGGGCATCGCGCAGTGCGCTAATCAGTGCGTCGGAGGGCATGGTGATACAACCTCATTGTTATTCGGTTCTGAATATTAGGAATGATCCTGGGCCTGGTGTATATCACGCAGGTTTCTGTTTCGCGGCGGAGCCCACCGCTCTGACAACCATATTGCGGCATTCGTACGACACTGTATGTAACCGGGAAGACTGTTGCCAGGGGCGCTAGTGCAAACGTTACGGGTGGGGGCGGGCCCGTGAAGTATTGCGACAGCATTTGGCAGGCAGCTGGGCGGGAGCCTGATGCTTTATTGATGCAGCGCAATGCTTGACACCCGAGTGTGGCGTTCAATGGTGCCGTGATGGCCTGTGAGGGGACTCACTCCGGGTTTTGTTAACAGAGGGGAAGAGTATGAAACTGCGCGGACAGGGAAAAAGTGTGCTGATGTTGTCATCAGTATTGTTGGCCGGGCCTGCGATGGCACATGAATCCGGTGATTTCATTGTACGCATGGGGGGCATCAAGGTTGTCCCTGATGTTAGCAGTGATGCGTTCGATCCGGCATTGCCAGCGGTTGGCGGGCTAGAGGTCGATGTGGACGATGATACCCAGCTGGGGCTGACGTTCGCTTACATGGTGACAGACAACATTGGTGTTGAACTGGTCGGGGCGACGCCGTTTACCCATGACATTGTTCTGGATACCGGTGGCGACGGGGTTGTGATTGGCGAAACCAGCCATTTGCCACCGACGCTGCTGGCCCAGTTTTATGCTCCCCAACTGGGACCTATGCGCGCGTATCTCGGGGCAGGGGTGAACTACACTCTGTTCTTTGATGAGAGCATCGATGATGCGGTAGTCAGCCCACTGGTGGGCGGGGCCGATGTGGATGTGAAGTTGAGCAATTCCATGGGCTTCGCTTGGGAAGTGGGGGCGGATTTCCTCATCAATGAAAACTGGCTGCTCAATGCCAGCGTCTGGAATATCGATATTGATACCGAAGCGCGGCTGTATGTGAATGACGCTCGGGTGGATAAAATCGATGTGGAAATTGACCCTTGGGTCTACATGGTCGGCGTGGGCTATCGTTTTTAGGGAGTGTTACGTTACGCGCTTCATGCAACACGTTGAGTGTTATAGAGAGTCACGCTGAAGTGGGGCATGGGCGGAGAGTACAGTTAACCATCTCCGCCCTCAGTCTTCTGGTTTGGCGTGTAGCGTGCGACGCGTTGCGTCCAGCGGATTTAACTAGTGAACAGGCCCTAAGCCATTTCTTCCAGGCATTCCGGAAATTGTTGCCGGAACACATCGTAGCCACCATCCAGGCTAACCACGTTGCTGAAACCTTGCTCGCCCAGCCAGTCTGCTGCGTTTTGGCTGCTGTTGCCGTGGTAGCAATACACCACCAGCGAATGATCCGGGGCCGTGTTGGTCAGAAACAGATCCACGTTGGCCTGACTTAAATGCACGGCGCCGCGCAAATGCCCGGCCGCAAAGCTGGCCGGATCGCGGATATCGATGAACAGGGCGTCACCCTGTTCAAACAGGGCCTTGCCGTCAGTGGGGCTGATTCGCGTTGCCATTGTCGATCCTTGCTTTGTCATCTTTCGGGGCGGGTGTTTCCTGCCGGGCAGCGGCGGCCTGTTGGTTTGCTGCTTGGGCGGTAGCGTTGGCCGCTTCTTTCTCGGCCAGCAAATCAGCAGGTGGATACTCGCATTCCAGCTTCATGCCGATGGCGTTTTCCAGTTCCGGCAGCAGGAAGGCGTCGTCTTCACAGGCGAAACTGATGGACATGCCGCTGGCACCTGCGCGGCCGGTTCGGCCAATGCGGTGCACGTAATCTTCCGGGTCTTCCGGCAGATTGTAGTTCACCACATGGGAGACACCATCGATGTGGATACCCCGGCCTGCCACGTCGGTGGCGATCAGCACCTGCAGATCGCCAGCACGGAAGCGCTCCAGGGTCTTGCTGCGCTGGGTCTGGGGTACGTCTCCGGAAATCAGGGAGACTTTCAGCCCTTTCTTGTGCAGCCGGTCGCTGACCCGGCGGGTAATGTCCCGGCGGTTTGCAAATACGATGACCTTGTCCATGTCCATGCCGGTGATCAGGTTATAAAGCAGCGTGAACTTGTCGTCGGTGTTGGTGATGTAGACCTTCTGTTCCACGGTGTCTGTGGTGACCTGGGTGGGTTCGATCTCCACCACTGCCGCGTCCTGGGTCCAGCGGCGGGACAGGTTCATCACATCGTCGTTGAAGGTGGCAGAGAACAGCTGGGTTTGGCGGTACTGGCTTTTTGGGGTCATGCCGACAATGCGCTTCACATCGGGAATGAAGCCCATGTCCAGCATGCGGTCGGCTTCGTCCAGCACCAGGAATTCCACCCGGTCGAGCCACAGGTCGCGGCGTTTGGCGAAGTCCAGTAGCCGCCCCGGGGTTGCCACCAGAATATCGATCAGCTTGTTTTGCAGGCGTTCCTGCTGGCGATTGAAATTCATGCCGCCGACGACACTCATCACCTGCAGGTCAGTGTGTTTGGCCAGTACCCTGGCGTCTTTCTCGATCTGCATGGCCAGCTCCCGGGTGGGGGCCACGATCAGTGC
>NZ_LWFX01000682.1:0-529 GCF_001635175.1 Alcanivorax sp. HI0083
GTAAATATGGAAGAGGTCGTACTGCATCATGCCGATGATGCCGCCGAATTCCGGAAGGTACTTGCCCAGGATGCCGTAGCGTTTCATGCGGCGCAGCTGGGAGAACAGGGCATGGGGGCTGCGCAACAGCTGCATGAACAGGTCTGTGTTGACCGGGTTGTTACGGAAGGCGTCGTCGATCTGGCGGCGATTGTAGATCAGCGCGCGGACGGTGGAGGCGCGAATGCCTTTCAGGTCCGGGTTCTGGGCCATCAGCACAAAGGCCTCCAGCAGGGCGCTGGGGTGATGCTCGAACACTTCCGGGTTGCTGATTTCCAGGTAATCGTTGCGCACCTGGAAACGGCGATTGAGCGGGCGTACCTGCTCCTGGGTGTCGCTGCGCAGAATGACTTCATCGAATAGCTGCAGCAGCATTTCGTTGAGCACGGACAGGGCCAGGGCCACCCGGTAGAAGCCTTTCATGAAATGTTCCACTGCCAGGTTGGCACTGGAATCTTCATGGCCCAGCCGGTCCGCAAGCTGGCGCTGG
>NZ_LWFX01000683.1:0-279 GCF_001635175.1 Alcanivorax sp. HI0083
TTTGGCGCCATGGCGGCCTGTGATCCGGTCAACGGCATGCATTCGCTGTTCAGTGGCGTGCTGGCCAAACATTATTTTGCTGAGGCACCGCAGTGCCCCTATGACAGTGATTTCGATACGGCGGATCTGGATTCCATCCAGCAGATGCTGGCGGCCCATCACCAGGAGATCGCCGCCGTGATTTTGGAGCCGGTGGTGCAGGGCGCTGGCGGCATGCGTATTTATCATCCCACCTACCTGAAAGCGGTGCGGGCCCTGTGTGACGAGTACGGTGTGTTG
>NZ_LWFX01000684.1:0-313 GCF_001635175.1 Alcanivorax sp. HI0083
CTCCGTTTCTGTGGGCGGCTCCATACCGGTCAACGAAAAGGTCTATGTGCGCGGTGTGGAAGAAACCGCCATGCTGGTCACCGTGGATGGCGCCCGGCAGAACAACAAGGTGTTCCACCACAACGCCACCAACCTGATCGACCCTTCTCTTCTGAAGTCCGCCAGTGCCGCCGCCGGCGTAGCCTCTGCCGATGACGGCCCCGGCGCACTGGGCGGCGCGCTGAAATACGAAACCGTGGATGTGGCCGATATGCTCGCCCCTGGTGATAACCTGGGTGGCTTCCTGAACGGCCGCTATGCCTCCAATGGCGAT
>NZ_LWFX01000685.1:0-335 GCF_001635175.1 Alcanivorax sp. HI0083
TATCGGAAAAACCCAGTTCAGCGGCCAGGCCGTGCATGTCGCAACGGGGCTGGCTCAGGGCCTTGCAGGCATGCTGATGGCGCACCTGATCGCGCAGTTGTGCAAACCGCGCACCTTCTTCCTGGAGGCGCCGCTGGAGCGTACGCGGGGTCATGGCCAGCGCATCGGCCACCGCTTCCATGGTCACCGTATGCTCACCGAGTAGCCGCTCCAGATGCTTGATCACCTGCCCGGTAATACCCGCCGCCCGAGACAGGCCTGCCAGCACCTGGTCCGCAGAACGGCGTAATCGTTCATTGTATTTCGGATAGGCGCGGGGCAACGGTGTGCCAAGC
>NZ_LWFX01000686.1:0-639 GCF_001635175.1 Alcanivorax sp. HI0083
CCAATTCTTCGCAGGCGGCGATTTTCATGAAGACGTCTTCGCCCGTCCCACCAAATTCCTCCGGCGCATTGATACCCAGAATGCCCGCATTCGCTGCCGTCTTGTACAACTCCCGGGGGAATTCCCCTGCTTCTTCCCAGTCATCCACCTCCGGGAGGATTTCCCGCTCAACGAATTTGCGGACGGTATCTCGCACCATCTGGTGGGTTTCATTGAAATAGTTCAGGGCGCTCACTGGACCTCCTTGGATTATTGGATTGCGCACAACCTAGCGCTTGCTTGGTCCAACCATAACAGAAAGCCGCCAAGGGAAACCAGACGAAACCGCGGCTTGTGTTTACGGGTAGAAAAGGAGATTTACGCTTTCGATAGCCCCCCAGGAAGGGGCCCTTTATCAGGCGTCAAAGGGCCTGCGACCTCTCAGCGCCTGGGCCAGGGTAGCGCCATCAACGAATTCAAGCTCACCGCCCATGGGCACCCCCTGGGCGATGCGGCTGACACCCACTCCCGCGTCCCGGGCCAGGTCCAGTACATAATGGGCTGTGGCTTCGCCTTCCACAGTCGTGCCAGTAGCCAGAATCAACTCGCTGATCTGCCCTTCATTAAGACGTTGTTCAAGCACATCCAGCCCCAACTCAC
>NZ_LWFX01000687.1:0-374 GCF_001635175.1 Alcanivorax sp. HI0083
TTGGCAGCGCCCTGACCCTGGCCCTGAGTAACCACAACCACGGCCAGGCCCCGGTCACTATCAGCCAGGCGCTGCACACCTACCTGGCCGTGGCCGATAGCCGGTACGTCACTGTGCATGGGCTGGCGCAGTCCCCCTACGTGGATGCCCTGGCCGACTGGCAGACCCGTCAGGACACCCAGGCACTGCGGTTCGACCGGGAAACCGACCGGCTTTACCTGCAACTGCCCTCTCAACTCCAGGTGGATGACCCGCTCTGGAAACGACAGATCCAACTGACCTGCCGGGGCAGCCATTCGGCGGTGGTCTGGAACCCCTGGGTGGAAAAGAGTCTGCGGCTCAGTCAGTTTGCCCCTGACGCCTGGCAACGCATG
>NZ_LWFX01000688.1:0-227 GCF_001635175.1 Alcanivorax sp. HI0083
CAGCTGTTCTACGGGAAGATCTTCGGCGAATAGCTGGCCGTCACGGTACTGAAAGGGATCCATGATTATTCCTGTCCGGACGCGTTGGCGTCGTCTTCGTCTTGGGTGTCTTCACTGTCTTTTGCATCGGGCTGCGCCGGTTGCGCGTCGCTGGCCGGTGCGGTTGCGCTGCGTTCCTGGTCAAAATACAACGGACCTTTCTGGCCGCAGGCGGCCAGTAGCAGGAA
>NZ_LWFX01000689.1:0-265 GCF_001635175.1 Alcanivorax sp. HI0083
GAACTCGGGTTGAACACGGCCGCTTTTACTAATGGTTCACTGGTGGAAGAGTCCCACTATCATCGTCTCTTGCTAGAGGGGCCAGACCAACTGTTTTTTTCACTTGACAGCCACTTGCCAGTAGTACACGACTATATACGAGGTACTGAAGGTTCTTGTGAGCATATCCTGAAGGTTCTTACCGATCTTTCTTCACTCAAAAAGAAAGCTTACCCTGACTCAAAGGTCAGGATCTATACGAACTGCACACTTTTTGAAAGAAATC
>NZ_LWFX01000690.1:0-6441 GCF_001635175.1 Alcanivorax sp. HI0083
ACTTGATGCGCATGCCGGTGACACCGCTGTCATCGCCAAGCACTTCTTCCAGGGTGTGGTCCCATTCCACGGAAATGTTGTCTTTGGCAAGCAGCTTGTCCTGCAGGATTTTTTCCGCTCGCAGGCTGTCACGACGGTGTACCAGGGTCACATGTTCGGCAATGTGGGACAGGTACAGTGCTTCTTCGACAGCCGTGTTGCCGCCACCGATTACCGCCACCTTCTGGCCCTTATAGAAAAAACCGTCACAGGTCGCGCAGGCAGACACGCCTTTGCCCATAAAGGCTTCTTCGGACTCCAGCCCCAGGTACATGGCGGTGGCGCCGGTGGCGATGATCAGCGCGTCACAGGTGTAGGTGCCGTTGTCGCCCTTGAGGACGATCGGGCGCTGCTTGAGATCCACGTCGTTGATATGGTCGTAGACCATTTCCGTATCGAAACGCTCGGCGTGCTGCTGCATGCGCACCATCAGGTCCGGCCCCTGCAGGCCTTCCACATCACCGGGCCAGTTATCCACTTCGGTGGTGGTGGTGAGCTGGCCGCCAGGCTGGATGCCGGTGATCACAACCGGCTTGAGGTTGGCACGGGCGGCATACACAGCCGCAGTGTAACCCGCCGGGCCGGAACCCAGAATAATCAGCCGATGGTGCTGCACGTCGCTCATGTGTTACTCCAGTAAATACGTAGGTTGGGCAGGTGATCGGGCGCGCTATGCCGCGTCCGGGCTTGCGACTCCAACTGTGGGGGCAAGGCCTGCACATTCAAGGCAGTGAAAACTACCGTAAAACCGGGTCGTCGTGAAGCCTGATCATGGGCTATTAGTGCGATAGGAAGAGGTGACTGCCCGGGTTGAGAGCCGCAGATTGCGGCTATTTTGTGCGATAATGCCGTGCGCTCGGGCACACCGGGAGGGGCAAAGCTGGCCGCCCCCACTGTGATTGACTACAATCGCAATAATTTCAATCCGTTATCAGCTATTCTTTATCCAATAGTTTGACTTTATTGAGGGGCAAGGCGTGAGTAAAACGGTTGCCGGGCAAGGACAGTCCGGGTTTTCCCGCCATCTCAAACGTGGTTTGGTGGAAGGCATGGTCATTGCGCTGATCGCCTTTTCCCTTTACCTGCTGCTGGCGTTAATCAGTTTCGATAGCCGCGATCCCGGCTGGTCCTATGTGGGCAATGTGGATGCAGTACGCAATGCCATGGGCCGGGTAGGGGCGTTCAGCGCCGATCTGCTGCTGGGCCTGTTTGGCTATATGGCCTACCTGTTTCCGGTGCTGCTGGGCTTTTGGGCCGGCAAGGTGCTGCGCGAGCGCCATGCCGGACTGCCGGGGAGCTGGCCGCTGTTCAGCTTGCGACTGGTGGGTTTTATTCTGACCATGCTGGCGGGCACGGCGCTGTCGTACATGCATTTCACCGTGGGCGATACGCTGCCGGAAGGCGCCGGGGGCATTCTCGGCCATGAAGTTGGCGATGCCTCCCTGGCCGGGTTCAACCCGCTGGGTGGGACCTTGATGATGGTGGCGTTGTTTTTGATCGGCGTGACCATCTTTACCGATTTGTCCTGGATCGCGCTGGCTGAAGGCCTGGGCGCGCTGGTGCTTGGCGCCATCGAAAAAGTGCCTGCTTGGTGGCAAGCGCGTAAACGTCAGCGCGAAGAGCAGCGGCAGAAGAAAGAAGCTCATGAGAAGCGCGCCAAGGTCATTACCGAGGCGAAGAAAAAGGCAGAAACGCGAACCCCGCCAAAAATCGCCAAACCGGCCAAGCCGGTGGAAAAAAGCGCCCGGGTTCAAAAAGAAAAGCAGCAGAAACTGTTTACCACGGAAGTCTCCGGTGAGCTGCCCCCGGTGGGCCTGCTGGATGCGGTGGAAGAATCCAAGGGCGGTTATTCCGAAGAGGCTCTGGAAGGCATGTCACGCCTGCTGGAAATCAAGCTCAAGGATTTCAATATCGAGGCGGAAGTGGTGGCAGTGCAGCCCGGCCCGGTGATTACCCGTTTCGAGATTCAGCCGGCAGCTGGTATTAAGGTTTCCAAGATCACTAATCTGGCCAAGGATTTGGCTCGCTCCCTGGCAGTGATCAGCGTGCGGGTAGTGGAAGTGATTCCCGGCAAGACCACCGTGGGGATCGAGATTCCCAACGAGCAACGGGAAATGATCCGCTTCACCGAAGTGATCGGCACGCAGATGTTTGATCAGGCGCCGTCGCCCCTGACCATGGCGCTGGGCAAGGATATCTCCGGCGGCCCGGTGATGGCGGACTTGGCAAAAATGCCCCACTTGCTGGTGGCGGGTACCACCGGCTCCGGTAAATCCGTGGGCGTGAATGCCATGTTGCTGTCCATGCTGTTCAAGTCCAGCCCGGACGATGTCCGCCTGATCTTGATCGATCCCAAAATGCTGGAACTGGCGGTCTACGATGGCATTCCCCACCTGCTTACCCCGGTGGTCACCGACATGAAAGAAGCGGCCGGTGCGCTGCGCTGGGGTGTGGGTGAAATGGAGCGTCGTTACCGACTGATGGCCTCCATGGGAGTGCGGAATATCTCCGGTTATAACCGCAAGGTGGACGACGCCAAGAAGAAAGGCGAGCCCCTCAAGGACCCGCTGTGGAAGCCGGATGACCCGATGAATCTGGATGAGGAGGCGCCGCTGGCCGAGCACCTGCCTTACATCGTTATCGTCATCGATGAATTCGCCGACATGATGATGATTGTGGGCAAGAAAGTGGAAGAGCTGATTGCGCGTATCGCACAGAAAGCACGGGCGGCAGGCATTCA
Organism: Alcanivorax sp. HI0083; assembly: GCF_001635175.1. NCBI lineage: Bacteria > Pseudomonadati > Pseudomonadota > Gammaproteobacteria > Oceanospirillales > Alcanivoracaceae > Alcanivorax > Alcanivorax sp. HI0083. The sequence goes on from NZ_LWFX01000690.1 coordinate 2,780, forward strand.
CCTGATTCTCGCCACCCAGCGCCCGTCCGTGGACGTGATCACCGGCCTGATCAAGGCCAACGTGCCGTCGCGTATAGGCTTCCAGGTGTCGTCCAAAATTGACTCCCGCACCGTGCTGGATCAGNGCGGGGCGGAGCAGCTGCTGGGCCATGGCGACATGCTTTATTTGCCCGGCGGCACCAGTGTTCCGGAACGTGTTCACGGCGCCTTTGTCTCAGATGAAGAGGTACACCGGGTTTGTGACGATTGGCGCAAACGCGGCGAGCCCAATTATCTTGAAGAAATTCTCGATGGTGGCAGCGACCTCAATGCACCGATGCCAGGTATGGAAAGCGCCAGTGAGGGCGGCGATGACGAGAATGATCCGCTTTACGATGAAGCGGTGGCCATCGTCACCGAGTCCCGACGGGCGTCCATTTCCTCTGTGCAGCGGAAACTGAAAATTGGCTATAACCGTGCCGCCCGCCTGGTGGAAGCCATGGAGATGGCAGGGGTGGTCACCGAGGCCGGCAACAATGGCCAGCGCGAAGTCATCGCGCCGCCGCCGGTCAAATAAGGAGTTTGAATGAAGAAGTTGCTGTTGAGCTTGGCGCTGGCGCCTGCTGTCCTGTTGGCCCCTACCGCATGGGCGGGTGCCACCGATGATTTGCTGGATCGCCTGCAAACCCTTAAGTCCATGAAAGGCGAGTTCGAGCAGGTGGTGCTGGATCAGGGCGGCACGCATATGCAGGAAGCCACGGGCCGTTTTCAGGTGGCCCGGGGGAACCAGTTTTACTGGCTCACCGAAACGCCTTATGAGCAGATGGCTGCGTCCGACGGCGAAACCGTCTGGGTTTACGACAAGGACCTGGAGCAGGTGGTGGTACGCCCGCTGAGCCAGGATCTTGGCCAGACCCCGGCCCTGTTGTTTGGTGGCAAGCCTGCCGATGTGGCCAAGGCGTTCAGTATTTCCGAGCGTGATAATCAGGGGGGCGAAGTCACTTACCGGCTTACCCCCAAAGGTCAGGACCCGCTGTTCGATCAGCTGGATGTGACCTTCAAGGGCGACGAGCCCGCGTCCATGCGCTTGCAGGATGCACTGGGCCAGCAGACCGTCATCGACTTCAAGACCCTGACCCTGAACGGCGGCATCGATAGCGGTCTGTTCCACTTCGAGCCGCCTGAAGGCACGGATGTCATTCAGCAACAACAGTAATCGAGGGTAACGGCCGGGATGCTCCGGCCGCAGCCCGGTCACCAGTAGGCGTTTTCCATGAGCGATCTTTTTGCCGCCGATGCCGCCCAGCAGGCTCAGCCCCTGGCGGCGCGCCTGCGACCTGCCCACCTGGATGACTATGTAGGCCAGCAGCACCTGGTTGGGGAGGGCAAGCCGTTGCGTCAGGCCCTGGACCGGGGGCAGCTGCATTCCATGATTCTGTGGGGCCCACCGGGCACCGGCAAAACCACGCTGGCGCTTATCATGGCGCAAACCGTGGATGCCGCGTTTATTACGCTCTCTGCGGTGTTGTCCGGGGTAAAGGATATCCGGGCCGCCGTTGAGCAGGCCCAGATTCGCCTGGGGCAGGGGCGTCGCACGGTCCTGTTTGTGGACGAGGTGCACCGCTTCAACAAAGCCCAGCAGGATGCCTTCTTGCCCCACGTGGAAGAAGGCACCATCACCTTCATCGGCGCCACCACCGAAAACCCGTCTTTTGAGCTCAACAACGCGCTGTTGTCGCGGGCGCGGGTGTATCGGCTTCGAGCATTGGCTCCTGACGATCTCAGCGGTTTGTTGGGCCGTGCACTGCAGGACCCGGCTCTTAACGGTATGCAGCTGGATGCTGATGCCCGGGAGTTGTTGCTGAACTACGCAGATGGTGATGCCCGGCGGCTGCTGAATATGCTTGAAGTCGCGGCAGATCTGGCGGATCAGGATGCACCGAAGATTGATGCAGAATTGATGCGCGAGGTGTTGCGTGATGCGGTGCGCCGTTTCGACAAGGGCGGCGACCTGTTTTACGACCAGATCAGCGCCATGCATAAATCCGTACGCGGCTCCGACCCGGATGCGGCTCTGTACTGGTTCGCCCGCATGCTGGACGGTGGTTGTGACCCGCTCTACCTTGCCCGCCGTGTGGTCCGCATGGCCAGTGAAGATATCGGCAATGCCGACCCGCGAGCACTGACGCTCTGCCTGCAGGCCTGGGATGTGCAGGAGCGATTGGGGAGCCCGGAAGGGGAGCTGGCTATCGCTCAGGCCATCGCCTACCTGGCGGTAGCGCCGAAAAGTAATGCGGTCTACAACGCCTATAATCAGGCCCGCGCGCTGGTTCGTCAGCAGCCCACCGACGAGGTGCCCCTGCACCTGCGCAATGCGCCCACCCAGCTTATGAAAGACGAAGGCTTCGGTGCCGAGTATCATTATGCCCACGATTTCCCCGAGGCCTTTGTGGCCGGGGAAAATTACTTTCCGGCAAGCCTGCAACATACCCGTCTCTATGAGCCGGTGAATCGCGGGCTTGAAATCAAGGTGGCAGAAAAACTGGCCCGCCTGCGTGGCCTGAATGCCAGTAGCGACTGGACCCGTTACGGGAAGGGGAAATAATGTCGGTATCAGCGATCACGGAAGGAGGCATGCTGCCCTGGATTGCAGTGGCCTGTGGCGGTGCCATCGGCGCCTGTCTGCGTTTTGGCACCACCTTGTGGGTGGGCGTCCCGGTGATGCCAGCCTGGCCCTGGGCCACCTTCAGCGTGAACCTGGCAGGCAGTTTTCTGTTCGGGTTGCTGGCGATCACGATGGCGAGCCTGCCAGTGGGTGATGTATGGCGGCTGGCCTTGATGACCGGCATGCTCGGCGCCCTGACAACCTTTTCCACCTTTTCGTTTGAGCTGGTGCGGATGGTGGAAGCCAGGGCTTTCTCGCTGGCGGCGGGCTATGCAATGGCGTCGGTGACGGTCTGTCTGCTGCTTGGCATGGCAGGTCTGGCACTGGGCCGACTGGTTTTTGAATAACATGGGGACGTTGAATGTTTAAACGTTCAACTCAGCCTTTTCTGATTTTGGAGTAAGAGAAACATGCTGGATATTCGTGCCCTGCGGCAGGACGGTGAAGCGATCAAAACGGCGCTGACCAAACGCGGTTACACCCTGGATCTTGACGCATTTGCGTCCCTGGATGCCAAGCGTAAGCAGGCAGACATCCGTTCCCAGGAGTTGCAGGCCGATCGCAAGAAAGCCTCCAGGCAGGTGGGCGAACTGATCAAGTCCGGCATGGCGGTGGAAGACGCCAAGTCGCAGGTTGCAGAAACCCTGCAAACCATCGATGCAGAGCTGGATCGCGAAGTGGCGAGCGCCAAGGCGATTCAGGAAGAAATCCGTGAATTTCTGATGGGGATTCCCAATGTGCCGCAAGATGCGGTGCCGGCAGGTAATGACGAAGAGGACAACGTGGAAGTGCGCCAGTGGGGCACACCGAAAACACTGCCGTTTGAACCCAAAGATCACGTGGATGTGGGCGAAGCCCTGGACGGCGGGCTGGACTTCGAGCGCGCGGCCAAACTGTCCGGCGCCCGGTTCTCCGTGATGAGCGGCGGGTTGGCTCGCATGCATCGGGCGCTGATCGATTTCATGCTCGACATGCACAGCGATGAGCACGGCTACCAGGAAGTCTATGTACCGTTTCT
>NZ_LWFX01000691.1:0-584 GCF_001635175.1 Alcanivorax sp. HI0083
AGTCATGGGAATTTTTTCCAGGTAAAACCCAACAGGCCGCGCCGAGGTTTCGAGCGCGGCCTGTTGGGTTTCCGGTACGCATCACACTAAACCGCGTTGTTGCGTGCAGCGTGATGGGTGCCAGCGGCTCTTAAAAATCAAACCGCATGCCCACCGTGAAGACCTGGCCATCGCTTTCCACCTGGTAGCCCGCCAGCGGGTTGAAGCTCTCGGAGTTGGGGGTGTAGATGGCGTAGCCCAGTTCCTCGTAGAAGTATTCCGCAAAGAACTTCAGGTTTTCGGTGTGGCGGTAGTCCAGCCCGACCTGGGCAGAATCCCCCTGGAAGAAGGCATCACCTTCATCGGTTTCTTCACCATGGGCGACCATGGCGCGCAGGGTGTACTTGTTCCAGCTGTAGGAGCCCATCAGGTTATAGGTCACCGGGTCATCGTCCTGGACGGTGTCATCGTTGGTCAGCAGCTGTTCCACCTTGGCGGCGAAGCGCCAGTTGCCGGGGGACCAGGCTGCGGAGATGCCCGCCTGATCGGCATGCTTGGCGGAGTCCTGCTCACTGTCCTGGTAGCCGATACCAAAGGCCAGCGAG
>NZ_LWFX01000692.1:0-346 GCF_001635175.1 Alcanivorax sp. HI0083
TGTCCGAAGGCATGGACCTGATCGTGGATGCAGAGCAACTGCTCAGCCAGTGGGCCCAACACCCCGCGCACACCGATGAACTGGTACGTCTGCGCGACGAACTGGAGCTGCTGTCCAACAGCGCCACCACCGCCGGTCTCAGCGAAATTCATGACCTGGCCGCGGCCCTGGCAGGCTGCTACAGCGCGGTGGAAAACGGCCGGCTGCCGTACAGCGAACGTCTTTTTGCCCTGGCCGGCGAAGGTCAGGACGCGCTGATGAACATGATGGACTGCCTGGCTGCTGGCCAGACCGTACGCCCGGAACTGGGACTGGTGGATGCCCTGCGCGAGCTGGCCGAAAGCGA
>NZ_LWFX01000693.1:0-291 GCF_001635175.1 Alcanivorax sp. HI0083
TTTGGCGGTGATCTGGCTGCGGTACAGAAACTGTTTTTTGGTGGCGATCTGAAGATCGGAGGTAACGTGATGGCCTCCAACAAGCTCACCGTGTTGCAGGACATGGACCCTAAGCTGGTGGAGCAGGCACGCGACAAGCGATTGGCCTCCGGCCAGCCGGATACCGCTACCGCACAACCGAAAAAGCAGAAAGCACCGCAGGCGGAGAAAGTGCTGCCGGAGCTGGCGGAAAAACTGTCGGCCATTGGTGGACAGGGTGGTGTGTTGCAGATCAAGGTGCGGAGCCCAGAC